>JAOTUT010000384.1 GCA_029863735.1 Ignavibacteria bacterium | reverse complement strand
ATCATATACTTTTAATTTATCGTCCCAAACACTCATTTTAACACTCTCTGTTTATTCAAAAATATATTGTATTCTAAACAAATAACGACCTTGCGCCTAACCCGCCGCCCATAACAAGGAAGCCGAATAAAACACAACTGATAAATATTTAGCCGTAGGTGCTTATCTTGCGTCAGCAAAGCACCGAAGGCAAGCCTGCCTGCCGGCAGGCAGGCAGGCAGGTTAATTAATTAGAACGAACACCTTGAACAAAATCTTTAACTAAAACACAATTTCAAAAATTACAACTTCGCCGAATTAAAATGGCGGTCGTGTTGAGGCGCTGGTTAGGAGGCGCTTATTTGTTTTTAACATAATGAAAATCTTTTTTCCCATCTTGTACTTCAATCAGCTTCACATTGTTGATAGGAATTGCGTCCCTCAATGTTGGAATTAACCGAGACTTTGCACCAACGATTAAGGAATCTTGAAGATAAATAGTATCAAAATAGAATATTGTTCGATCATCGTTTTTTTCTGTAAAGCGAATCTCAATCGATGGACTATTCTCTAATTTAATTGGTTTATTATTGTCATCGACACAATTAATAGTATCTATTGGATTAGCTGGATACAAATTTGTTGTAACACCACGGATTACTACAGGAACGTTTATCTCAACCATTCGAAGCTTTGTAGAATCGATGCCATTAAATTGATGCTTAAAACTTTCTATAGGAATGAAATAAGTAGTACAACCAAATAAACTAAGAAGAAGAGCAAAGGACAAAAATAGTTTCATAGAAATTCCTTTAAATAAATATTTTCTAAGAATTATGCTTTGTCAGCCGCCTAACGACGTTGCGCCTAACCCGCCGCCCCAAGCAAGGAAGCCGAGTAAAACACAACTGATAAATATTAAGCCGTAGGTGCGTAACTTTCTCAGTACGCACCGAAGGCAAGTTAATTAATTAGAACGAACACTTAGAACAAAATCTTTAACTAAAACAAAACGCCAAAAATTATAAATCCGCCGAACTAAAATAGCCTGTCCGCCTATGGCGGAGCGGTCGGCGTTGAGGCGCTTGATATTTCCAATAAGTAAAAAGTTAATTTTATTATTATTCATAACTTTAACTTTAGGAGGTATCAAATGTATTATACTGGTATCGATCTTCATAAATTTACTTCTTTCTTAACTACTGTTGATTCTTCAGGAACTATCGTTAAGCAAGATAACCTTAAAAACGTAGCCCACAACTTTGTTCAATATTTCAAATCAATCCCGGGTGAGCACCAAACTACAGTCGAATCAACTATGACCTGGTATTGGTTAAATGACCTTTTAACATCCCTGAAGATTCCTTTGGTTCTTGCTCACGCTAAATATGTCAAAGCTATTGCATATGCAAAAGTTAAAACTGACAAAGTCGATTCTCACACTCTCGCTCAACTTCTTAGAATGAATTTTATTCCTGTTGCTTATAAAATTTCTAATGATAAACGCACTCTTCGTGATGCTCTTCGTGCAAGACTGAAAATAGTTCAACGCCACACTTCAGTTACCAACTCTATGCATCTTCTTCTTGCTAAATATAATTATGACTCTCCAACTCAACTGACCGGTATTCCTGAATTTCAATACGAGCAACTATCAGAAGTTGAAGCTCTGCTCAACGAACAAATGCTCGATCTTGAAAAGCAGCTTTATCCTTTTCTTATTCCTAACGATGATATTCAACGTCTGCTCTGGATCCCAGGCATCGGGAAGATGAATGCATTCACCATCCTTTTGGAAGTTGACGACATAAGCCGCTTCCCTGATATTAAAAATTTCTTTTCTTACTGCAGGCTTGTTCCTTCTGCTCGTAATTCAGGTGGTAAATCCAAACAGCGTTCTTCCAAAGACGGCAACAAATATCTCAAAGTTGCTTTTTCTGATGCTGCAGTTCACGCTGTTCAGTATTATCCCGTGATTCGTAAATATAACAGCTCACTGGCTAGGAAGAAAAACAAACAAATAGCTAAGACTATCATCGCAAAGGAAATAGCCAGTATTGTCTATTATGTTCTTAAATATAAAACCAACTACAACAATATTTTCAAGGGTAAAGAATTAGAACATACTAAATCTTTACAATGGCCGCGCATTACAAGCCCGTACGCATAACTGGTTCATTCTTGTGCTTTGAGCCGCTGCGCTGGATTGGGAAGTAATGCGCTTGCCTGTTAAATATCTGGAATAGTTCCGTCTTACAGAACAGCCTGCACTATCGTGTCGGCAAGTCCCAAAAGAGGTTTGGTTGCTCTTTTACAGCCTTACTGATATTACGGCATTAGTAGTTGTTTACAAAAAGAATTTATTAGTAGATCAGAATATCAAAGAACTCTATCCGCTTTTGGCGGGCTGAATCGATTTGCAGAATATTATTTTCTTTTACTCCCTTGACTTTTTACTTATTAAAGAGGTTATACAAATAAAATTATAATACCTTTAATTTAAATCCTGCTGTGCCATTAGCACCATAAAGGACCATCAAATATTCACCGGAAGACAAATTGAAATCATATTTTGATGCTATTATTGCTAAAC
>JAOTUT010000383.1 GCA_029863735.1 Ignavibacteria bacterium | reverse complement strand
CATAAACTTTCCTGGCAAACATCTGTCCGGTTTGCTTTTTTTCGACCAGTAAATAATCGGGTCGTTCAGGATTATCATCTATATCCACTGCGACATCATATACATATTCCAGAATTTCTTGCTCCCCAATGAAATTAATTTTATCAGCATCGTCGGAAGGTTTATGGTAATCTTCGTGAGTCCCTGTAAAGAAAAACAGAACCGGAATTTTCGCTCCGTAAAAAGATGATTGATCGCTTGGTCCGAATCCTTCATCATTAAAGCTTAATTTAAAACCGTATGAATTGTGTTTGTTCAGGATATCTTTCCAGTTTGAAGATGTACCCGTTCCATAAACGATTAACGAACTGTCCTTTAATCTTCCGATCATATCCATATTAATCATTGTTATAGCATCTTCAGCAGGGAAGGGAAGGTTTTTTACAAGATAGTTTGAGCCAAGTAAACCAAGCTCCTCACCTGAAAAAGTAAAGAATGCGATGCTCCTTTTTAACTGACCTTTGACCGAAGCAAATTTCTCGGCAAGTTCTAATACTCCTGTTGTCCCGGATGAATTATCATCAGCACCATTATGAATCTGAGGTTCCTTACCACGATAAAGTGATCCATCTCCACCCATTCCAAGATGATCAAAGTGTGCACCAATAATAATCCATTCATTCTTTAGAGTTGGATCATTTCCTTCAAGAATTCCTCCAACATTCCAGCTTGTTGCTTCAACTTCCTTTACTTCAGTGGAAATATTTGCTGATGAATTTTTCAATTCAGTTGAAGATGGTTTTTTGGTTTCAATAATTTTGCCATAAACATCTTTAAGATTAATTCCTTCATCTTTGAAAATATCTTCAATAATATTCCTTTTTATACTTACAACCGAGAAACCAGTAATTGAACCGCCTCTGTCAAAATTAAATTTAACGAGGTCATCTGATGTTTTATTTTCATCATACGGATTCATAAAGATGATTGCTGCTGCTCCTTTATCTCTTGCTACCGAAGCTTTTTTCCTTAAAGGTGAAAACGCATCGAATTCAGAGTGAGGAACATCTGGTTCTGGTGTATTTCTGAAAACGATTACGATTTTGTCCTTAACATTTATTCCAGCATAATCATCGTATTCAAGATCGGTTGCAGAAATTCCGAATCCAGCGAAAACTAATTTTGCATTTACATTAGCATTTCCAGAAAAAGGAACTGTAATATAATCTTCCCAAAGTTTTGGACTGATCTCTTTACCTTTCTCAGTAAAAGTCAAACTATTATTATCAGTCAGCTCAATTGTTTTTACAAATGGAAATTCCTGGAAGTAATCGCCTTCAAAAGCAGGCTTTAATCCATACTCTGCAAATTCATCAGCAATGTATTCAGCAGCTTTTAGTATTTCATCACTGCCACTGTCTCTTCCTTTTAATTCGTCAGAGGCAAGATAACCAATGTGCTGCTTTATTTCTTCAGCAGTTATTTCAGGATTCTGTGCCTGCTGACAGTACGTAGTGAAACTTATTAGAGAAAATATTATTAAGATAAATATCGAACTTGATTTAAACATTTCTAACTCCTGGTAAGTTCATTTGATTTTAATTTTAGATTTAGTCATTCCAATCAGCTATAAAAACATTTGTGTCGCCTTCTTTTTTGTTAAACCTGTTAGAGCAAAACACAAGCTGTTTCCCATCCTGGGTAAACATAGGAAACCCATCAAAGGTTTCATTAAAAGTAATCTGCTCTAGTCCTGTTCCGTCAACATTTATTAAATAAAGATCAAAGTTCCTTCCGTTTTTACTATTTACATTCGATGAAAAAATTATTCGTTTTCCATCGGGATGAAAGAAAGGAGCAAAGCTGGCTTTTCCTAAATTTGTTATTTGCTGCATATCTGTTCCATCGGCGTTCATAACATAAATTTCCAAAATTGAAGGGCGAAACATTCCATTCTTTGCTAGATCTTCGTAATCGGCTAGTTCTTCTGTCGTCTTTGGTCTGCTGGCCCTGAAAACTATTTTGCTTCCATCCAGAGAAAAGAAAGCTCCACCGTCATAACCTTTTCGGAATGTTAGACGCTTTTGATTCGAGCCATCGAGATTCATTGCATAAAGTTCAGGGTCGCCGTCTCTTGTAGAGGTAAAAACAATTTTATCACCTTTCGGCGAAACAGTTGCTTCGGCATCGTAGCCTTCTGAGGATGTTATAGGCTGCACATTCGAGCCATCTGAATTTGCTGAAAAAATATCAAATGATTCATAAAGTTTCCAGACATATCCTTTAGAACGATCGGGCGGGAGAGGGCAGTCATCTCCAACCAATTGAGTAGATGCATAAATTATTTTTTCATCCCTAGGTAAAAAGTAGGCACAGGTGGTTCTTCCTTTACCATTCGAAACCATTTTCTTATCACTACCATCAATGTTCATTGTAAATATCTGATCGCATATCATATCACCGAAAGTTGCCTGATAGATTAATTCCTTTTCATTAAACGACAGATAAGCTTCAGCGTTTTCTCCACCATCAGTCAGCATTCGTAAATTACTTAAATGTTTTTCACCTTCAAATTTATAATCATTAGTCTGTGAGAAGTTT
>JAOTUT010000382.1 GCA_029863735.1 Ignavibacteria bacterium | reverse complement strand
AATACAGATGAGGGTGCAGTACCTTGCGTTGGACCAAATGGAGAAATTTATGTTGCATGGGCTGGACCTGTAGGATTGGTTTTTGATAAATCAACTGACGGGGGACAAACCTGGGGCACCGATGTTTTTGTTTCAAGTATACCGGGCGGATGGGATTTTGATGTTTCCGGAATTTCCCGCTGCAACGGTCTTCCGATTACAATGTGTGATATTAGTAATTCACCATACAACGGAAATATTTATGTTGTTTGGTCAGACCAGAGAAATGGTACAACGAATACAGATATTTTTATGACGAGATCAACTGATGGCGGAACAAACTGGACAGCTCCAACAAAAGTGAATGATGACAACACAACAAGACATCAGTTTTTTGTTTGGTCAACGATCGATTTTTCTACCGGACATTTGTGGTTTGTATTTTATGACAGAAGAAACACAACCGGTGCAGCTACCGATGTCTTTGTTGCAAAATCAACTGATGGTGGAAACACATTTGATAATTTCAAAGTAAGTGCATCTTCTTTTACTCCAACATCCGGAGTGTTCTTCGGTGACTATACAAACATTGCTGCATGGGAAGGAAAAATTTATCCGATATGGATGCGCCTTCAGGGCAGTCTGAGTGTTTATAATTCGATTATTGTGGACTCGACAACTATTCCCGTTGAGCTGACTAACTTTACTGCAAGTACAAATGATGGCAGAGTTTATTTATCGTGGGAAACCGCTTCTGAAATTAATAATTCTGGTTTTTTTATTGAACGAAGAAATACTTATTCCGGAACGAATGAAAATGGTTGGGTTGAAATTGGATTTGAGGAAGGCGAAGGAAATTCAACTGAAAGAAATTTTTATTCATTCGAAGACCAACCGCTTTATGATGGAACTTACCACTATCGATTAAGACAAACAGATTATGATGGTACTTTTGAATATTCAAATGAATTAGAAATTAGTTTATTTTCTGTAAAAGATTTTGAACTTAGTCAGAATTATCCGAATCCTTTTAATCCAAGTACTACGATAAGTTTTCAATTACCTCAAGAATCTTATATTAATTTGAAAGTTTATGATGCAATTGGAACTGAAGTAGAAACTATCGCAGAAGGGGAGTATCCTGTAGGAGTTCACGAAGTAATCTTTAATGCTGATAATTTAAGCAGCGGATTATATTTGTATCGAATTATTTCAGGTAATATTAAGTTAACAAAAAAGATGATGGTTGTTAAATAAAAGGTTTTGAATTAAATGAAAGCCCGGCAATTATAATTTGTCGGGCTTTTTTATTTTTCAAACTTTTTTTAACACGGCCAGAGTTAAATCATCGTGAGCGGGAACTTTCTTAACAAATTGGTCTACATTGGCAATAATCATTTCGCCGAGTTGTTGTGACGTAAAGGATTGTCTGTTCTGCAGCATTTCAATCAATTTAGCTTCACCAAAAAATTCTCCCGTTACATTTTGCGCTTCAGTCAGACCATCTGAATAAATTATTACAAAATCATTTTTATCAAGCGAGATATGTTGTTCGCTGAAAATAGCCTCTTTAACCAGTCCAAGTGCTGGTGCATTTTTTTGTAACTGTTCTACTTGATTATTTCTTACAATGACCGGAGGATAGTGACCAGCATTAATAAGTTTCAGATCATTAAAATCACTTTTAATTTCTGCAAAAAGCAGTGATGCAAATATTTTGGATGGGCTATCTCTATGAAAAATCCAATTAAGTTTTTCACCTAAAGATGAAAGTGATGCAGCATCGTAAACAAGTGCCCTAATTGTTGATTGAAGTTTTGCCATCAAAAGTGCAGCACTTAAACCCTTACCTGCAACATCTCCTACTGCAATTCCAAACCGGTTTTCTTCAATCTGAACAAAATCTAAAAGGTCGCCCCCAACATCATTTGCTGAACGTGTAAAAAGCCAGATATCCCAGCCAGGTACCTTAGGTGATTGTTCCGGCATCAATAACTGTTGTATTGCTTTTCCTTCTTCCAGTTCAGTTTTTGCAAGAAGTTTATCTTTCAATTCAAGGGCAAGAATAAAAATTAAAATTAGCCCACCAATTAGTGCCGGTGTCAAAAGATTAATATTGATATTTTCATCATTTACTTGATTATTACTCGAAATTAAAATTGAGACAATAGCGATCAGGAGAAGAATTCTTCTAAAAGGAGTCAGCTTGAAAAATAATGCTTTTAGTAGCCACCAGGGGATAAGAAAAAATTTTCTGCATCCAACCATACTTTCAAGTTTTCGCTTTCGTTCTTCCGAGAGATAATAATCTTTTAGTTCCTTATACTCTTGTCCTATATCATCCTTAACTTTTATTTTTTTAAAATCATCTTTAATGGTTCTAGTTAAGCCTGGATCTTTCGGTGGGAATGAATTCTGTTCGGACATTACTCTGCCTTTTAATAATTTTTTACGATTCAATACTAAACTTAATAATGGATGAAGTAAAGTATTATTAACTGGAATGAATAGAAACCGGATGAGTGGAAAATTAGTTATGTAGAATTATTCATTCCAAACTGCGAAAGATGGTGTTGAAAATGCTTTTGATGGAATATGTCCCATTCTAGT
>JAOTUT010000027.1 GCA_029863735.1 Ignavibacteria bacterium | reverse complement strand
TTATTTCAAAACAGTTCATATTAAAATTAATTATACAATGTTAACCGAAGATTGTAAATTGAAGTTATTAACCTGAGTAACAACACTATTTTGTTGATTGATTAAGATTTATCAGTCTGATTTAATTGTGCTATTTGGTTGAAACAAATAATAGATCAAACTAATATTATATAAATTATCAATTTCTATTATATAATTTAAAATGATTACATTTTATTATGATTTTAATCTTAAGAGGAAAAAATGAAGAGATTAATAATCCTTTTTACAGTATTACTTTTTTTTATTACTTCCGCAAAATCTTATTCTCAGTTTGTTGAAGAATGGTCATCACCTTCATATTCTGACGATGTCCAAGCCGGGTGGGTAAGTTTATATATTTTAAACCCTTATTCCGGCTATCAAAATTATCGCTTTTATGTAAATGACCAAGATAAAATTGAATATATGCATGAAGGTGGATATAATCTGACTCCAGAATACACTTATTACTTTACTCAAGCAGAGAAGGACGCCTTCAGACAAATTTATTCGACAAATTATGATTTTACAGGAGATGGATTCCCGGAATTTTATGTTTATAGTTCTTATACCACAACTTATACTTATTACGGGTTTAAGCTTTTTGATCTGGTTAACAATGTGACTCTTATAGAATTTAATGATCCAAACTTCTACTATAATTATTATGGGATTATGGATATAGATTCTGATGGGATGCTAGAATTGATCGTTTCACGGTATACAGTTCCTGGGACTATATATAAGCAATATATTTCTTATAATACTGGTGTCTCAAACGTTGGACTTGAATCTTCAAAAACAATTCCTAAAGAATTTTTACTAGAACAGAATTTCCCGAATCCTTTCAACTCTCAAACAAATATTAAATATTTAATATCGGAAGAAGCAAATGTGGAACTGACTATATTTGATATTGGTGGGAGTATCGTCAAAAGAATTGTTAATGAGTATCAATCAGCAGGTGAGTATTCAACACATTGGGAAGGGAAAAATGAATTCGGAATAAATGTGTCTTCAGGAACATATTTTTATGAACTACGGATGGATGGTATTCAGAAAGCTAAGAAAATGGTTTTGTTAAAATGAAAATAGCATTAGAGTAAAATTAGTTTAATGAAAAAGTTAATCTTAGTAATAAGTGTTTTAATAATTTGTTTGCTTGTAGTGGTTTATCTAGGATTAAGTCAGTCTTCTCGTTTCAACAATTTTGTGTTTACAAATGTTGTGAATCCATATAATCCTCTTAAAGCTCAAATATCCCAACCAATCAAAAAACAATCACAGCAATATGAATCTTGGGATGATCCTCGTGGACTATTTCCAATTTTTGCGTACAATGTACCAGACGGAACAAAAGACCTTAGTGCATCATTGAAGATTATTGAAAAAGGTGGAATAAATATCATCATCAATGCAAATCTTGGTTGGATGCCAGATCCAAATAACCTTAGACAAGCATTTAAAGAATTGGGAGACTCAGATTTAAGATGGATAGCTATTCTTGAAAATGAATGTAAAGATGATTTTATTTATTTTAATTCAAATAATGAATCAAATAAACATATTAAAACATATCTTGAAGAGTTTAATGATGAATTTGTTTACGGCTGGTACATCTGGGATGAACCAGGCAATAATAGAAAGTTCTGTACCCCTTTTAATTTATTTCCAAATGATGATTATGAAGATATTGATAGAATGGTTAAGCAGATTCGCTCTGATTCCAGTTTTAGCAAAAAACTTGGTTATGTAAATCTCTTTCCAACTTATTGGCAGGAAACTCCAACGGAAGAGGCATACGAAGATTACATAGATGCTTTTATTCTATCACAACAGTATAAGCCAAGAGTACTAAGTTTTGATCATTATCCTTTACTTGTTAAGAAGGCGGGAGGGTTTAGAAAGGATTATTTTTTAAATTTAAAAATAATCAGAAAAAAATCATTAGAGTATAATATTCCTTTCTGGATGGTTGTGCTTTCAAGCGAACACCTCAGTTACAAGGAACCAACTTTTGAGGAAATATGCTTCCAGGTTTATAGTGCATTAGCATATGGTGCTAAAGGAATTGGATATTATTTATATTCAAAAAGCTTTACAAAACTTGGCTATAGTTCCTGGATATTAGAAGACTATGTTGACAATCCAAATGTTGCAGACTCATTGCATGGCCCACTCTTTGTACCCGTGCAAGAGTTAAACCAAAATGTTCAAAAAATCGGGCAAATTTTATCAAAACTTAAATCAGTTGAAGTCATTCACCCATCAGACTATCCCAACAAACAATTGAATATCAATGAATCAATTTTTGTGAAAAATAAACCTAACAGTGTAATTAAAGAAATTACAAATAATAATGATGCAGAAGTTCTTCCGAAAATTTTAATAGGTGTTTTTTCTGCTGACGATGGAATAAACACAAATGAAAAATATTTACTCATAGTAAATAAAGATGTTAAATCAGAATCGAATGTTAAAATTAGATTGGACAAGATTTATAGTATATATAAGTTTGATGCTGATGCTGATAAGTATTCAATAATTTCAACTAATCAGTTTATTGATTTAATAATTAATCCTGGTGATAGTGAATTAATATTTCTTGAATAATACTGAAAAGGAGTATTGGGATGAAAATAAAATCAAATATTTGCAATGTATTTAGCTCGACAATTCATCTAGTAATTGCAATATTGCTGCTTTTACCTTCTGTTGCAAGAAGCGATTCTACTGATATAGATATATTTCCACTATAGACAAATCTGCTTTATAGATATGATTACGAACGTACTTATTCTTGCCCATCTGGGCCGGTGCCTTTGGCGACAGATAGCGGAAGTGTAGAATTGATTGTGCGTTCCAATTCAATAATAGGAGATACATTAAGATTATGGTTAATTGAAGAAAGAAATCATCTCTCACACAGAATAGTGACTTGGCCAGAGCCAATAACAATTCATCAGAACGATACTATTTTTTTTGAAATTAGTGAATCTCTGGTAGGAAACCACCTATTGACAATCCCTGAAATAGTCATATTTAATCATTGGGGTACAGATTGGGGTTCACATAGTCCATGGTCTAAAATTTCAGTTGAAAGATATTCAACTGATAGTTCAGTTATTCAAATTATAGATCACTATTATTCACTTTACGGGGACGATACATTAAAATATTTTCAATCTTGGGGTTTAACATATCGGACATGGGAGACACAATGGGTTGGTACTTCATTTTGGCGTAATATATTAGAAGTGAAACAGATAGGCGTGCCAGTACTTGAAGTTTTAAACGATTCTAAATTACTTCCATCATTTTATCTATTCCAAAATTTCCCGAATCCTTTTAATCCAACCACAACAATTCGGTACCAAATTCCAACAACTGAATTAGTAAAGCTTAAAATTTATGATTTGCTTGGTAGAGAAATGAAAACACTAGTTAATGAAGAAAAAACAGTAGGTAATTATGAAATTGAGTTTGATGCAAGAGAATTGACAAGCGGCATATATTTCTACCGCCTGCAAACAGGAGATTTTGTACAAACTAAAAAAATGTTATTGTTAAAATAATTTTGTAATACACTAATTTTTTTCAAATACAACTAAAATATTAGTTCGAAATTTGTTTAATAATTTTATTTTTCGTTTCAGTATTTAACTCATCTCCTTGAAATATTTTTAGGGAATTTTAAAATGTTCTACCTCAAACCTTGATGTAATCAGAATTGCAAATTTTGATTTAAATGGTAAGACTTTTATTTCAACTTTATGGATCAAAATTTTGCGATATTTTTTCTGACCATTCTTTATTATTCATGTAAATAAAGTTTTTAAATAAATAAAAAAGGCATAAAGTCTAATCTTTAAAGGGCTTCTATAGCT
The DNA here is from genome assembly GCA_029863735.1 of Ignavibacteria bacterium. The sequence goes on along the minus strand of JAOTUT010000027.1, from coordinate 7,518 downwards.
GTAATAAAAATATTAACTTTACGAAGTTCTAAATTAAATCAAATGGTGGAATGAAAAATGTCTGACTTACCCAAAAAAGATAATTCTAAAAAACTTGAAGACTTATTAATAGTTCTTGTAAAGTATAGAAAACTTATTTTTATAAATGTCTTAATTGTTACGATTGCTGCGCTAATAATGAGTTTACTAATACCAAAAGAATATACTGCCACAACTTCTTTCATTTCACCAAAGAAGAAGGGCGGATTATTTGGTGATATAGGTGGATTTTCAAATACAATAAAGGATCTATCAAGGACACTTGGCGGCAGATTGGGTGCCGTATCAGATGAAGCGTATAATTTTTTAGTTATCTTACAAAGTAGAACAGCATCGGAAAAAGTAATTAAGAAATTTAATTTGCGGGAAGTCTATGAAATAGATGAAGATAAACCTTATGAATATGTAATAAAAGCATTAAGTAACTTTGTTGATTTTAATATTGAAGACGAAGGTAATATTGTAATTTCTGTTACTGACGAAATCCCTGAAAGAGCTGCTGAAATGGCTAACTATTATGTACAAATATTAAATGAAATGAGTACAGACCTAAGTGTAACAGAATCACGTAATAACAGAGAATTTATAGAAAAACGATTCTTTCAGGCTCAAAATGATATTTTGGCAATCGAAGATAGTTTGGAGAGTTTTAGCAAAAACTATAATGTTCTTGAATTGGAAGAGCAAGTGAGGGCTGCAATAGAAGTTGCTGCTGGGGCTAAAGCTCAGCTGGAAATAGCTAAACTGGAACATGAAATATTGATTAAAAATTATGGTGTCGACCATCCATTAGTTCAACAAAATGAAATGACAGTAAAAAAACTTACGAATCAATTGGCCAAATTAAAATTTGGTGAAGATAAAAATCTTAAGTCCTCTTTGAATATCTTCGTTCCGTTTGAGAATATACCGGAAACGGGTATGCTATATATCAGATTAATGAGAAATTATGAAATCCAGACCAAGATATTAGAATTTATTTATCCTATTTATGAACAGGCTAAAATTGAAGAACAAAAAGACATTCCTGTAGTTCTAGTTGTTGATCAAGCCATACCACCTGAAAAAAAATCTTTCCCCAAACGATCTTTAATTGTTATTGGTGCATTTTTACTTTCCTTTTTCTTTTCAGCTGGATATGTTCTTATTAAGGATTCATATCACTCAATACAGAAGGATGAGAATAGATATAAAAAAATACGAGAAGGTATAATAGACCCACTTAAAAAATCAATCCCTTTTAGAAAAAAGTAACAGCTAATTTTAAGATTTAAATTATGGTTGCTGAATTATATAAGCTAAAGTTTCTTTTACTTATTGAATTTTTTTTATTATTCTTATTTGCCGCATCTGATGCTGTACCATTTCTATTATTCTTATCTTTAATAATATTACTTATTAGTATTTATTTTATTTTTAATTCTCCAATTATAGCAGTACATATCTTAATATTTTCAATATTAGCAGATACATTTAGGCCTCAACAAAATAGTTCTGTAGGACCTAGTGTATCAATTATTGAAGTTTGTTTTATAATCCTATTGGGTTTATTCATCATTAAATTTCTGTTTAACTTAGATAAAAAGTTCGAGATTCCTAATTTTATTTACATATGGATTCCTTTTTTAATTTGGGGTCTTATTATTGGGTTCTTAACATCAATTGATCAGTTGAGGGTACTTACATATTGGAAGAATTATTTTGCAGGATTTTTTGCGTTTTGCGTTACTTATTATGCTATTAAGAAAGAATCTCATGTAAAATCAGTAATTATAAGTGTAATAATTTGGGGTGTTATTTTATCTTTACTAGAAATAAAAGTGTTATATGATTTAGGTGGTTTAACAACTGGGATAGTGGGATTATTTTTAAAGAAAAATCTGCTTACACTAGGTTGGGGCCGATCTAATTATTTGGCTGCTTTTTTTGTAATTATAATACCAGTTACAATTGGTTATTTACTTTATTCAAAATCAAAGGGTATTAAAATTGTAATGACGGGTGCTTTGGTATTAATGTCCTTTGCGCTTACTTTAACTTTATCTAGAGGTGGTGTACTTGCTCTATTAATTACTCTGGTTATATTGTTTTCAAAAGTTTTAAAGACCAGAACTTTAATACCATTTTTGGCAATATTATTAATAATTGCAATTGTATTATTAAGTAATCCGCTTACATTGGTCTTAGTTGATAGAATTTCCTCTCTTGATACGAGCTCTTCTTTCTATTCTAGGGTTAATTATTATGAGGATGTTTGGAATGCCTTTCTTAAACATCCTGTAACAGGTGTTGGGTTTGGTAATTTAAGTTTTTATGCAACATTTATTTTAGCCGCCGATGCTTCGCCATCAGCTCATAATATAGTTTTAGGAATGTTAGGTGAGATAGGTATATTCGGTGCCATTTTCTACTTTTTAATATTAGGAACCTTACTAAAGGTAGTTTATTCTGATTACAGAAAAGAAACGGATCAATCATTAAAAATTTTAAGATGGTGTTTCCTCTCGGCTGTGATCGGGGGTTTTATTCATGCTTTATTAGAACCTACTTTGGAGGGATTACATTTTTCAATAATGTTTTGGACGATAGCCGGGATATACACCAAATTGCATCTGTTAAAATTTTCAAGTTAGAAAAACTACGTTAAAATTAATTGGACAGGTATAAAACATTATAATTAAGAGTATCTACAGCGGAACGTCTGTAGCCAAAAACACAATCTATAATTTATTAGGCTATGGATTGCCCCTTCTATTTGCCATTGTACTCATTCCACCGTTAATAAAAGGATTAGGGGACGAAAGATTTGGAATTCTCACCTTAGCTTGGATTGTGATAGGTTACTTTAGTTTCTTCGATTTTGGAATTGCCAGATCATTAACAAAAATTATTGCAGAGAAAATTGGCTTAAATCAATCCGAAGAAATTCCTGGAATATTCTGGACATCATTTTTCCTAATTATTTGTATAAGCTTAATAGCAACTATAGGATTGGTATTATTAAATCATTATTTGGTTTACCATCTTTTCAATATCTCGAAAGATTTGCAGAAAGAAGTCTTACAGGCTTTTTATATTTTGGCATTATCCATTCCCGTCGTTACTATTACAGCAGGTTTAAGAGGAACATTAGAAGCTTACCAAAAGTTTGCTGCAATAAGTATTATCAGAATTATTCTTGGGGTATTGACTTTCCTTGTTCCTGTATTATGTCTAATATTTACAACTAGTTTAGTTTGGATAGTAGCTTTCCTTACGTTAACAAGAATCATCATTTTTTTTCTTTATTTAATTCAATGCTTTAAGCTTGTTGATAATTTAAAAACAAAGATTAAATTCGATTTATCCTTAGTAAAACCTATTATTAAATTAAGTAGCTGGATGACCGTTTCAAATTTGGCAGGACCATTAATTATTTACTTAGATAGGTTTTTAATTGGGATATTAATTTCTGCCGAAGCTATAACATATTATGCTACTCCGTATGAAGTAATGACAAAATTATTATTAATACCCGCAGCAATAATTGGTGTATTATTTCCAGCCTTTTCAGCCACATATCACAGTGATCGTACTTTTTCTGAAAAGCTATTTAACAGAGGGGTTAAATATAGTTTTGTAATTATTTTCCCAATAGTTTTATTGATAATGTTTTTTACTCCCGAAGGACTAAATATATGGCTGGGGAAAAATTTTGTAATCGAAAGTTCTTTTGTATTAAGAATTTTATGTGTGGGTGTTTTAGTAAATAGCCTGGCTCATTTGCCCTTCTCTTTATTGCAAGGTATTGGCAGACCGGATATAGTAGGTAAATTACAACTATTTGAACTACCTGTATTTGTATCTCTATTATTTATAGTGACTAAAAATTATGGAATAAATGGGGTTGCTATAGTATGGTTATTTAGAATTATTATTGATGCTGTAATACTATTTTTTATTTCAAAGAGATTTTTAAATTATAAATTCGATTATTTAATTAATGTACTAATCGGTTTTTCTATCTTTGCATTATCCTTCCCATTTTTCATTGAAAATCTATATGCTAGAGTTATTTCTATAATAATATTTTATACAGTCTTTATTTTAATTGTTTGGAATTATTTACTCGTCGATGAAGAGAAAAATTTCATTAGTAGCAAATTAAAGGCGTCATGATTTTACTTACGTTTCCTTTAGTCCAGAATTCTAAATGAATTTAAAATTTCTTATTGTTTTAGTTAATTATAATAATTGGGTAGATACATCCGAATGTGTTGATTCACTAAAAAATGCTGGAATCGAAATCTCGAATATTTTAATTATTGAAAATGATTCAGAAAATGATTCATTTTTTCAACTGCAAAGATTATTTCCGGATATAAAAATACTAAAACAAAATCAAAATAAAGGTTTTAGCGGTGGAAATAATATTGGCATTTCATACGCGTTACACCATCATTTTGAATATGTAATTCTTCTTAATAACGACACTCTAATTGAAAAAGATGCCATCTCAGTTTTAATTGAAAAAATGGATATTCATAAAGAAGCAACATTAGGAACGGGGCAAATTCGATATTATCCTGATAAGAATAAAATCTGGTATGCTGGTGGGAAATTGATAAGATGGAGAGGCTTGGCAATTCATAATTTCGAAAATAAATATGCAGATGAAATAAATCATTATAAAGATGAATATGTTACCTTTGCCAGCGGTTGTTATCTCTGTATTCGCATTTCTGATATTGATATTTTAGGTTTATTAGATGAGAAGTTTTTTCTTTATCTGGAAGACATTGAATATAGTGCCCGCGCAGTTCGCCTGAAATTAAAAATATTATATATACCAAGTTCTGTTATTTATCATAAGTGTCGTGGAGAGAGACAATTAAAAGAGCAAACTTTGTATTATGCTGTGAGGAATAGAAATTTATTAATTGAAAAATCGTTTCCAAAAATTGCCCGAATATACTTTTTAATTGTAATTAATTTAAAAATGATATTCTGGTTTTTTAAGAATAGGAAACTTTATAATGCTGCTAAAATGGGAGTTTTAAATTATAAAGAAGGAATTTTCGGAGAGATTAATTTGGATTTATTAAATGGATAATAACACTTGCAGAATTTGTAACAAAGAAGATAATACTGAGGAGTATATACTAAAAGAAATGATGTTCGGCTGGCTGGATGAGTTTGAATATTTTAAATGCTCCAACTGTGGGTGTCTTCAGATTAAAAGAATTCCGGAAAATATAGGGAAATATTATCCATATAATTATGTATCCTTTTTCTCTCCAAATAATTCAGGTTTAAAAAAATATCTACTAAAGAAGAGAGATCTCTTTGCTTTTACAGGCAAAGGTATATTAGGCAAAATACTATCTAGTTTGTATGGTTATCCTGATTTTCATACCTGGTTTTCAGAAGCCAATTTTAGTAAAAACGATTTTATTTTAGACGTAGGTGCAGGAAAAGGGGAATTATTACTAAAATTACAAAATGTTGGATTTAATAATCTGTTGGGAATTGATCCGTTTTTAGAAAAGGATATAACATATAACAAGGATCTAAAAATATTAAAGCAGGAATTATCACAATTAAATAATTTATCATTTGACTGGGTGATGTTTCATCATGTTTTTGAACATCTGAAAAATCCAGCTGAAACCTTTGATATCTTAAAAAACATAGTTAAGAAGAATGGAAAAGTGATTATTCGGATTCCGGTAATTGATAGTTATGCATGGGAAATTTATAAAACCAATTGGGTTCAATTAGATCCACCTCGTCATTTTTTCCTTCATACTGTTAAGAGCATTAAACATTTAGCTGGAAGGTTTGGATTTAGAATTAATAAAATCATTTATGATTCCACGGCATTTCAATTCTGGGGGAGTGAACAATATAAAATGAATATTCCTTTAATGCATCCTCGTTCTCACTTTTTAAATAATAAGAAAGCAATCTTTAGTAAAGATGAAATTAGAAAATTTGAAAATGAGGCAGAAGAACTGAATAAGAAAGGTAAGGGTGATAGTGCGTGTTTTTATCTGGAGAATATAAATTAGTAGAATTATTGGAAAGTGAATTAAAGCAACTTTGGATAAAATCCTTTCTATAATAATAGTAAATTACAATTCGAAAAGAGTTCTTCTCAATTGTTTATCATCTATCAAAAATCATTGTGAAATAATAAATCCTGAAGTTCTGATTATAGACAATGCTTCCACTGAAAAAATAAAAGAATTGGAATCTTCATTCCCACAGTTCACATTCATTTACAATGAAAAAAATATTGGCTTCGCTGCAGCTAATAATATCGGTATCAAAAAATCAAAGGGAAAATACATTCTACTGCTTAATCCCGATACAATTGTAAATGAAAATTCTTTTCATCCAATGATTAAATATTTAGAAGATCATAAAGATGTAGGAATTGGCGGTTGTAAAATTTTTAATGCCGATGGTGAGATAGAAAGATCCACGCATTCATTTCCATCACTGTTAAAAGAATTCGTTCACGCAAATGAGTTTATTAAAAATATTGTTGGCTATGACAGTAGAATAGCTGATACCTTTAAGAAAATTTTTAAGCTAAAATCTTTAGAAAGCTATTGGGATCATAACAGCAGTAAAGAAGTTGATCACGTAACAGGTGCTTGTATGATGGTTAAAAGAGAAGCAATTGATAAAGTCGGACTACTTGATGAAGCCTTCTTTCTTTATAACGAAGAGGTTGAATGGAGTCTACGGTTTAAAAAAGCAGGATATAAATCTGTTTTTTTGTTTGGGTCAAGTATTATTCACTTATTTGGCCATTCAACAAAACAGCGTGTACAGAAGCAAAAGATTAACCATCTCTTAGTAGAGCGTTATAGAGGAATGTTTTATTTCTTTCAAAAGCATTATAGTTCAACAAAGCTATTTGCTTTAAGAACCATCGTTTTGCAAGGTTTCACTTTAAGACTGTTATCCAATTATATAAATTCAATATTTCTAAACGGAGAGACAAAGAGTTTAAGTACTATTGAAAGGAGTTACATAAAAGAAATATTGTCACTGGTGTCGAAGAAAAATTTTGATTGGCGGGGAAGAGGATGAATCAATCCTTATATAATACAAGGACTTTTTTTTCAGTGTTTTGGTTTTAGAAGATTTACCTTATCTTCGTCCCCTAAATGACAAAATTACAAGATAATAATCGGAGAATTAGTTAATGAATATAGCCTTCATAAATCCCCCATTTTTCCCTAAATATTCCAGGGGATCGAGAAGTCCGGCAGTCACAAAAAGCGGAACAGTTTATTATCCGATCTGGCTGGCGCTTGCTGCAGGAGTTGCTGAAAAAAATGGTCATAGCATTATTCTTATTGATTCACCTGCCGAAGCAATTTCTGTTGAAGAAACGATGAATAGGCTCACTAAATTTAATCCTCAAATTGCCGTAATTGAGACCAGTACTGGAAGTATAAGTAATGATATAAAATTTGCAGAAGA
>JAOTUT010000381.1 GCA_029863735.1 Ignavibacteria bacterium | reverse complement strand
ACTAACAGGAGCCAAAAAAGGTTGTGAACTGGGAGACTGCGGTGCCTGTACAGTTTTACTAAATGGGAAAGCAGTAAACTCGTGCCTGGTTCTTGCTGTCGAGACTGATGAACAAAATATTATAACAATTGAAGGTTTAGCGGAAGGAGAAAAACTACATCCTATTCAGCAGGCGTTTGTAGAGAAAGGTGCGATACAATGTGGTTTCTGTACTCCGGGAATGATCCTTCGTACCAAAGCACTCCTTGATGAAAACTCCAATCCTTCCAAAGAAGAAATAAAAAAAGAATTATCTGGAAATTTATGTCGATGTACAGGTTACACAAAAATACTTGAGGCTGTTGAAACATCTAAAGCTTACCTAAAAGGTGAAGAACCCGGAAAGATTGAATACCAGCCACAGAAATCTGTAATGAATCTTTCTGTAATTGGAAAACGGTTGCCCAAGATAGATGCTCCAGATAAAGCGACAGGAAGAGCCATTTACACCGATGATATTGTCCTGCCAAATATGATCTACGGAAAATTATTGTTAAGTCCTTTTCCACACGCAAAAATAAAATCCATCAATACAGAAAAAGCTAAAACTCTGCCGGGAGTTAAGCTCATTCTCACAGGTGCAGATGTAACAGATTTAACATATGGAACCTCTCCCCCGCGCTATGACGAAAATGTTCTTGCAAAAGATAAAGTGAGATATGTCGGGGATGTAGTTGCTGCTATAGCTGCAGTAGACGAACAGACATGTTATGAGGCTATAAAATTAATTGATGTTGAATATGAGGAACTTCCTTCAGTATTTGATCCGATGGAAGCAATGAAAGAGGGAGCCCCGAGATTGTTTGATGATAAATACGAAAATAATATTAATACACGAGTTGATCATCATTTTGGAGATATTGAAAAAGGTTTTGCTGAAGCAGATTATATTAAAGAAGCTAGATTTGTTGGCAACCGCACTTATCAAAATCCCATCGAACCTCATTGTGCAATTGCTGAATGGGATAGACACGGTAGAGTTACCTTATATACATCAACTCAGGTTGTTCACTATGTGCATCATCAGCTTTCACGTGTTTTAGATCTTCCTCTGGGGAATATCAGAGTAATAATGAATAACTGTGGCGGTGGTTTCGGAGCCAAGGCTGCAACAAATATGTTGGAGATTCTTTCTATACTCCTTTCTAAGAAAGTCGGTTGCCCCGTAAAAATGCGTTTCAACAGAGAAGAAATGTACCTTTATGGTCGTGGTCGACATAAGCAGTATATAGATTTAAAGATCGGTGTAAAAAAAGATGGGACAATTACCGCAGTAAAACAAAAAGCTGTATTGGAAGGTGGTGCTTATTCCAGCTTCGGTGTTGTTTCAACCTATTATGCTGGTTCGATGCTGCCTACGCTTTATAAATTTTCAAACTATAAATACGATGGTTACCGTGTAAATACAAACCTTCCACCTTGTGGTGCATTCCGTGGACACGGCACACCACATCCACGTTTTGCATTTGAATCATTACTTTCGATGATTGCCGATGATATCGGGATGGATCATATCGATATCAGATTGAAAAATGCAATGGAGCCGGAAACACGCACTTGCAACGATCTTGAAATACATTCCTGTGAATTAAAAGCTTGTCTTGAAACAGTTCGCAAGAAATCAGACTGGGATAAGAAAAAAGGAAAACTTCCAAAAGGCCGGGGAATTGGAATAGGCTGTGGTGGATTTGTATCCGGTGCAGGTTATCCAATTTACAGATCAAAATTTCCACACTCTAATGCAATCATTAAAGTACAAGAAGATGGTTCAAAAGCAGTGTTGTTTGTTGGCGATGCTGATATTGGTCAGGGATCTGATACTATTCTTGCACAAGCAGCTGCTGAAGCAATGGGGATTTCTTTTGATCGGATGAGTGTTGTCTCTGCTGACAGCGATTTGACACCAATAGGTTTCGGTGCTTACTCTAGCCGTGTAACACTGATGGGTGGTAATGCTTCTAAAATGGCAGGTGAAGAAATTAAGTCGCAAATTCTACCGCTTGCTGCTGAGATTATGAATGTTGATGCTAAGAATCTCGATGCAAAAAATAATAAGGTATTTGAAAAAAACAACCCCGGTAATTTTATTCCCTGGGAAGAGGCAGCGAAAAGTTTTTTCTCAAAGAACGGACCATTGGTTGGTAAAGGGCATTACTCACCTCCGGAAGGTTTGGGTGGAACATATAAGGGTGCTGCGGTTGGTACTTCACCTGCGTTTTCATTTTCCGCTTCTGTCTGTGAGGTTGAAGTTGATATGGAAACGGGGAAAGTTAAAGTGATTAATTTCTGGGATGCACACGATTGCGGCACAGCGATCAATCCAATGGCAGTTGAGGGACAGGTAGAAGGTGCAGTAGTTATGGGAATGAGTGAAACTTTATTAGAAGATGAAGTATTCGATTCAAATGGAAAACTTAGAAATCCAGATCTGCATAATTACTTAATTGCCACATCTGCAGATGTTCCGCTAATTGAATCAGTTATCGTCGATAGTTACGAACCTGCAGGTCCTTTCGGCGCTAAGGAAGTTGGTGAAGGAGCAACACTTCCA
>JAOTUT010000380.1 GCA_029863735.1 Ignavibacteria bacterium | reverse complement strand
ATTGCAGGAAACATTCCGGAACTTGAAACTGAATAGCCGAGTGCCATATCACCGGCTGCATTTATAGCGATGCTTCCCATCCATCTGTGTAATCCATCTGCCGGAGCGTAAGTACCCTCCTGAAATAAAGACCATCCGGCTCCTATGTTTCGGAATTCATGCCATCGCATTCCTGCTCTATTACTTCCAACATTAACAGTTTGGCAAACAACCATAGTCTGATGAGTTCCGAAATTTCTGTAATCAAGACGATTATTTGGCTTATTATCTCCAAGGTGATCAAGCAATTGACCGGTTCCCTGCTGAGGAACTGTAGGCGTAAATTGTGGTAATAGTGTAAACGAAGATGTACTAACAAACGAAGGCCCAGTAAAAGTTGAGCTTCCCGGAGTAGCCCAGTTTACACTGAAAGAATAAATATCAACACCATCGGAACCACTATACCGGGTATTATCGTGAACTTGCAAAAAGTAATTCGGTGAACTTGCTGGTGGAGCTGTGGCACCATTCCAATCCGATGGTAACAAACACCAGGTTGTTGAATCAGAACCAGTGAATGTTACACTCTGTGCAACATTTCCGGTTAACATTTGAGATCTTTCGAACGCTGCATTTACAGTCCCCGCATAATTTAATGAACCTGAACTATAAGCATTTGCAGACATATAATAACCATCAGGCCAAACACCGAATTTTGGATAATCTGGTACTCCATAACTATATGCAAAACCATACCGGTACCATGCACCTGTTGGATCTCCTGTCTGAGAAATCGCAATAAGTATATAAGATGGTTGAGCTGGAAAATTTGGAAGCGAGAATTGAGCTATAAAAAATCTATCAGCAGCTTCATCATAGAGTATGATGGGATCTCCATCATTTAAATTACTTGACCAAGGACCTGGGAAACCAGCCCAAATTGTACCAAGATTGAAAGGTCCTAATAGAGAAGTTCCGGTCTTATTCCAGATTTGGAATCGAACATTCACTGCTTCAAAATAATGATTCGGTCCAACATCACCGTTGTTATCTGGGGGTAAATATCCTTGTGCTGCAACACCATCCCAAGTTTGAAATACAAATCCATCGCCTCTTGAACCCATAGTTTCCTGAAGAACCGGATCATCCTGGTACTGGTCTTCAAATCTGGGTGGGATTGTAAAAAGTGGAATTATTCCATCACGCCAAGGCGTTGGAGAAAGTGGTGCCTCTGGTATATCTCTGAGGGGTGGGGAAGTATCGTGGTAAATGCACTCAGCTACCTCAGGACCAGAATTAAAACTACCCTGAGCAAAAGAGATACTGGAAATGGCGAAAAGAACAAATAATGAAAATGAAAATAATTTTTTCATTTTGCCTCCTAGGTTGGTTGATAAATTATAATGTTATTTAGTTGCTTAAATAAAACTTTTTCAGAATTATTAGTTGATTTCTTAATGCCGTCTGCCAATTGCTGCTATTGGATTTCAACAGTAAGGATTCTCTGTCATTTAATCCTTGTAAACCATCTGCATTTGATTGGTGCATCTCCAACAGTCTTTCACCAGTAGGTTTCTCTGGAATTACTCCTCTGTGAATTTTATTCTGCGGAAACGCTGTAATTAAAAACAACAATACGAAAAACAAAATCTGTAATATGGTTTTCATTGCATTCTCCACTTGTTATTTTATAATAATCATTTTCTTACCAATCTTTGTTTGCTTATTTCCGCTTATGCTAACTGCATCTAAAGTGTAGAAATAAACTCCGCTTGGTATGTTTGCCGCATTCCAAGTTAGCTTATAAGTGCCTGTTTGTTTTTCTTCGTTGACTAATGTTTCTATTTCTTTGCTAAGTACATCATAAATCTTAATTATAACTTGGGAAGTGTTTGGAACTGAGTATCTTATTTTTGTTGAAGGGTTAAAGGGATTGGGATAGTTCTGTTCAAGGATGTATGAGTTAAGTACGCCCAATTCTACTTCTACTACAGCAGAGTATTCAAAGCTGCCATCATAATCAACCTGCTTTAATCTGTAGTAAAAAGTTCCACTGTAAACTGATTGATCCGAGTAACTGTAGCTTTTTGGTTCTGTTGTAGTACCGAAACCCGGGACAAACCCAATCTTATTAAAGCTAACATTGTCTTCGCTTCTTTCTATTTCAAATCCAAGATTATTTATCTCTGTTGCTGTTGTCCAATTTAATTCAACATAATTAGATTGTGCAATTGCCGTGAAACTGGTTAACTCTACAGGAATAATACCACCATTAGTTGTTTTAAGGATTGTTCCATTTTCTCCGACTACCCAGCCAGTATTTTCATTTACAAAGTGGACAGAGTACAAGTTGTTACTAGTACCACTTACCTGGGGTATCCAGTTTAAACCACCATCTGTAGTATGGAGTATGATTCCGTCCCCACCAACCGTCCAACCTGTATTTTCATTTATAAAATAAATATCACTTAATCTGCTGTTTACACCAACTAATTGATTTACCCAGTTTTCTCCACCATTCGTAGTTTTGTAAATTAGTCCGAAATTTGTGAAGTTTTCATATCCTGCTGCCCAACCGATATTTGGATCGATAAAATAAATTGAGTGAGGCATAAA
>JAOTUT010000379.1 GCA_029863735.1 Ignavibacteria bacterium | reverse complement strand
AGAATTTTCAATAAGTGTATCTGTGTATGTAGTTTGAGAAAAGCTGTTGCCTGCCGCTACAAGAAATAGAATCGAATACAAAAATGCTTTCATTTGGAAAAACTCCTTATTGTTTATATTTCAAGTGAAAATATGATGAAACTGGTAAATGAATTGAAAATTGAATGTATTTTAAGTGATGGGGACAATAACACGTATTTTATTTAAAAATAACTTAGTTTAAAAATAATCTTATGATCGTGATATAACAAACAAAAATGGTACCGACAACTAACAATCCTGGCAAAATACTTAACGAATTTTTTGGCTATGATAATTTCAAAAATGGTCAGCTTGAAATTATAGAAGCCGTAATAAATCTTAACAATGTCTTAGTTGTACTTCCTACTGGTGCTGGTAAGTCAATATGTTACCAGATTCCGGCACTTATATCGGAAAATTTTTCTATCGTGATTTCACCTTTGATAGCTTTGATGAAAGACCAGGTCGATGCGTTGAATAGCAGAAAAGAGATTGCTGCATTCATTAATAGTACGATGAGCTATTCAGAAACTGAGCAAGTATTAAATAAAATTGCTCTTGGCAGTATTAAAATTCTATACCTTGCACCAGAAAGAATTGAGAACCTGAAGTTCGCAGAAAGAATAAAAGAACTTAGGCCTAAAAATATTTTTATTGATGAAGCTCATTGTATAAGTGAATGGGGACATAACTTCCGACCAAGTTATTTGAGAATAAAAGATTTCATTGATCATACAGGTGTAAAAAAAGTTTCTGCGTTTACTGCAACTGCTACTCCCGAAGTGCGAGAGGATATTGTATCCCAGCTTAATTTTAAAGAACCAAAAATTTTTGTAAGAGGATTCGAAAGAGAGAATCTTCATCTTCGTGTGATTCACACTAAAAAGAAAAAAGAAAAATGTTATGAATTGCTTCAGGAGATAAAAGGACCTGCAATCATTTACACATCTTCACGTAAAAAAGCAGAAGAAGCGGCAGAATATCTTAACATCAAAGGAATAAAATGTAATTATTATCACGCAGGGCTTACCGCACCGGAGAGAAGAAGAATTCAGGAAGAATTTATTTATGGAAACACTGAAATTATAGCTGCAACCAATGCATTCGGGATGGGAATTGATAAATCAGATATTAGATTGATAATTCATTTCAACACTCCCGGCTCGATTGAAAGCTATTACCAGGAAATTGGCAGAGCTGGACGAGATAGTAAAGAATCATTTTGTTATCTTCTTCATGATGAAGCGGATATTAGAATTCAAAACTTTTTTATTACTAACTCGCATCCGCATAAAGAACATATTCAAAAAATTTACAAGGCCGTTTGTGATTACAACCGGATTGCTGTTGGTAGTACAACCGACAAAGAATTGGTTGTTGATAAAGATTATATAATAAAATACATCGGAGCTGAGATTTCATCCGGGCTGCTTTACTCAGCACTTAAATATTTAGAGAACTCAGGATATTTTCGACGGGTTTCTGAATTTGATAAAAAAGATTCTTTACAAATTCTGGTAAGTAAAGATGAACTGAGGCAACTTGTTCAAAACCCTTCCTATCAGGAAATAGCTAATGTTGTTATTTCTCTGCTTCGTGAATTTGGTAGTGTTATTTTCAATTCACCTATGAAAATATCGGCTTCGTATCTCGCCAATAAATTTTCAATTCCAGCACAAAGTTTTGTTGATTCTTTGAACATACTCGACAATATGGGAGTTATTGCTTTTCAACAAGCTATAACGAAAGAAACTGTTCTCCTGACAGCTCCAAGGGTTGATGCTGATAAGTTGGTTCTAAATTATAAACTGATTAATGAAAGCTATCTGAATTTACAACACAAGCTCGATAAGATGACTGAATTCGTATTTACAAATGAATGTCGTTTCAGAAATATTCTAACTTACTTTGGAGAAAACGTTTCAGATTATAAGTGTGCGAAGTGCGATAATTGCACGAGCACAGGAAAACTTAAAGATTCGTCAACAGCCTATCTTTCGGAAATAATTATTGAAACCCTTGAAGAAGCAAAGGAAGACTTACCAGAGAATTTTTTAGTCAATTTGCTCCGGGGTGAAAAGGTTAAAGATAGTGCAGCTCTCTTTCAACATTTTGGCGCTTGTAAAAAATTTACTACAGCAGAAATAAAAGGCGTTATGTCCGTCCAGGTATCAAAAGGAAAAATAATAAAGAGAGCAGGTAAGAGAAATTATTTAGGCTTACCAATGGCGGATGATGTGAAATCTGAAAAAATAGATTCGACTGATGATGCTGATCTCAAAACACAAAGTTATGATAATGAATTATACCTCTTTAACCAGCTTCGCCAGGTAAGAAAAAAAGCGGCGGAAAGATTTTTGCAATCAGGATATTTAATTTGTCCGGATAATGTCTTGCGGGAAGTCGCAAGAATTCAACCTAGGAATAAATTTGAACTGCTTAACATTAAAGGATTCAACAGCAGAATGTTTAACAAAATTGGAAATGATTTTCTTGAAATAATTGATTCTTATAAGCCTGTTGAAATTAGAAAAACAGCTACCAAAAATAGGCAGGGACTGCCATCAAATATTATAGAAA
>JAOTUT010000378.1 GCA_029863735.1 Ignavibacteria bacterium | reverse complement strand
AAAGCTGTAGCAATAATAGTTAAGCTGCCGCCGTCTTCAGTGTTTCTAGCAGCGCCGAAGAATCTTTTTGGTTTATGAAGTGCATTTGAATCCACTCCACCTGATAAAATTCTTCCGCTGTGAGGGACAACGATATTATGAGCTCTAGCCAATCTGGTAATACTATCGAGCAAAATTACAACGTGTTCGTTTGCTTCAACCATACGTTTTGCTTTTTCAATAACCATATCTGCAACCTGAACGTGTCTGTCAGCAGGTTCATCGAATGTAGAACTTATGACCTCACCCTGAACTGAACGCTCCATATCTGTAACTTCCTCAGGTCGTTCATCAATTAATAATACAATGAGTTTTATTTCAGGATGATTTCGTGTGATGGAATTTGCAATTTTTTGAAGCAGTACTGTTTTTCCGCTTTTGGGTGGAGAAACAATTAATCCTCTTTGACCTTTGCCAATTGGTGCAAGCATATCCATTACTCTCATTGAATATTCACCAGGAGCAGATTCAATATTAATTTTTTTCGTTGGATAAACAGGGACAAGGTTATCAAATAAAGTTCTTTCACGAATATTCTCAGGGGCTAAACCATTTACAGCTTCCACACGAAGCAACGCAAAGAATCGCTCACCTTCTTTTGGAGGTCTCACCTGGCCACTGACAAAATCTCCAGTTCTTAAACTGAATTTTTTAATCTGAGAAGGAGAAACATAAATATCATCCGGTGAAGGAAGATAGTTGTAATCCGAGGAGCGAAGAAATCCATATCCATCAGGAAGAACTTCCAGAACACCCTTTGAGAATGTAAGTCCATCCTTGGAAGTTTGTGCCTCCAGAATTTTAAATATAAGTTCTTGTTTACGAAGATCACTATAGCCGGGAATATTAAGTTCTTTGGCTATCTCATTTAGTTCTACGATCTTTTTTGACTTTAGTACTGATATATCCATTGGCATGATGTTTAACCCTGAGTTATTGTTGTCAGATGAAGGTATAATTGTTTTACATATTTATTACTGGTTTTTGCCAGCTTGAATTTTCGGGGACTAATTTACTATTGATCACAAATAGTTTATTACTTGATAGGTTTTTGCGGCTCACCGAAACATATACCATAAATAGTTAAATGTCAAGTAACCCCTTGTAATAATTGCTGTTTGATTTCTCCCAGAAGATACATACTGCCCAACACCACAAGGCATTCATTCTTATTCCTCAACCTAAACTCTTCAATATATTTTACTGGTTCCTGGATGATGTTGCAGGTGATATTTATTTGTTCACCAAGGCTTTTAATGTCTCTGGGTTTAGCCGCCCGTTCGTATTGGATTTCTGTTACAAATATTTCGCTAAAATATGATGAAAGTATTTGAAGCATATCGCTGATGTCTTTATCCCTCATTGCTCCAAATATCAAAATTCTCTTTTTATAGCTCACGGTTTCTTTGGCAAATTCACTTAGAAAAGATTTAATGCTTTCAGGATTATGAGCAGAATCAAAAATAATCGTCGGATTTTTATGGTAGTATTCGTATCTGCCCTGTAATCCTGTATTTGTTAAAACTTTGGAAATGCCGGATAAGTATTTCCGCTCATCTTTAAATGAAAATGTTTTTGAAATTGTAAGTGTTGCTAGTGCCGCATTATATTTCTGATACTTACCTTTGAGTGTAGGATTTATTTCAATCTGCTTACCCTCTTCTAGGATCAAACTTACTTGTTCATCAATTTCTGAAACAAAATCTTTTAACGGATAAATATTACTTTTCGTTTCTTTACATTTTTTTTCGACGACATCCATCGCCTCCTTTTCTAGGAAACCAGTAAAAACATTAAAACCTTTTTTTATTATTGCTGCTTTCTCAGCGGCAATTTGCTCAATGGTGTTTCCTAAAATATTGGTATGTTCAAGACTGATCGTTGTTATTACAACAGCCAAGGGATTCAAAACGTTTGTGGCATCCAATCGTCCTCCAAGCCCTGTTTCAATTATACAATAATCTGGTTTCATTTCTCTGAAGTACTGAAAAGTTATTGCTGTAGTAACTTCAAAAAAAGTTAGTTGGTGTTCGTTAATATAATTTTCATTATCAGTTATGAAAGAAGAGATGTATTCGTTTTCTATTTGCTTTCCGTTTATAACAACTCTTTCATTGAACTTAACAAAATGAGGTGAGGTATATAGACCAACTTTTAATCCAAATTCTTGTAAAATACTAGCAATAAATGATGCGGTGCTTCCCTTTCCATTAGAACCTGCTATATGGATAGTCTTGAGTTCCTGCTGAGGATTTCCTAAGTGATTCAGGAAACCAATTGTATTATCCAATCCAAGTTTAATTCCAAAAGTATGAAGAGAGAAAAGCTTATTCAGCGAAGTTTCAATATCCATTCATCTATAATTGATGTGAAGCGATGAGTGATGATATTTTCTCTATTCCGTTTTTGATACAATGTTCTTCAATTTGATTAACAATCTTTCCCGGGGCAGAAGGATCAATAAAGTTGAGAGTTCCAATTTGAACTGCAGAAGAACCTGCAATCATAAATTCAATTACATCTTTCCAGTCCATAATTCCACCAATGCCGATAACTGGGATCTTCACC
>JAOTUT010000377.1 GCA_029863735.1 Ignavibacteria bacterium | reverse complement strand
GTAATCCTGCAAGAAAATTATTGCCAGAAAAAACATAAGTACAGGACCGACAATCCAGTTTTGTATAAGTGAAAGTGAAAGTATCTTTACATTTCTGAAAACATCCGGAAGCTCTTCGTACTTTACTTTTGCGAGTGGAGGATACATCATCAAGATTAACCCGATTGCTATTGGAATGTTTGTTGTTCCTGATTGAAATGAATTCCAGAAATCAACAACCTTCGGAAATAAATAACCTGAGAAAACTCCGATGAACATTGCAAGAAATATCCACAGTGTTAAATAACGATCTAAGAATGAAAGTTTTTTTGTGAGTGTGCTCATGCCTACTTTAACTCTCTCAAATAAAACTCATAAAAATCTTTTTTAATTTCATTCCTTACTCTTCGATAGACTGGCATAATTTCTTCTTCTGTTCCAATCGCATCTGCAGGATCATCAAAACCAATATGCACACGATTCTTAACATCTCCCATAAATACGGTACAGGTTTCTTTTGCATTATCACAAACGGTGATCACATAATCGAAAGATTGGTCAATATATTTATTAACATCTTCTGCAACAGCGTTACTTATATCCATTCCAATTTCTTTCATTGCTTTAACTGCAAAAGAATTAACTTTTTCTGCAGGTTTTGTTCCCGTGGAATACACATCAAGATTTTTATCAAATGATTTTAAAAACCCTTCTGCCATCTGGCTGCGGCAGGAATTTCCTGTGCAGAGTATTAAGATTCTTTTCTTCATTCAAACCCTTAATGAAATGCTGATTAAACTGATTATCACAGATAATAATCTGCGTTATCCATCTCATTTGCGATCTTTTCTTTTATGATTTATAACCAACAACCGTTATGCTAAAGATACCCACGTTATTCTTTTTGAAATCCTCAATATCAGAATCACTTAAAAATTCCATTAGTACATTATCCGGGAGTTCAATCACTTTTGTTCTTTTAATTTCAATATTTTCAAATCCGGTTTTCTTGATGATGTCTAAATATTCATCCTGCTGTAAAGCTCCGGCAACACAACCCGCATACATTTCAGCAGACTTTTTTAACCCTGCTGGCAGTTCACCCTTAAGAACTATATCAGAGACACAAAAATGAGCACCAGGTTTTAGGATTCTGTAAATCTCTATAAAGGCTTTACTTTTATCGGGTACAAGATTAAGCACACAGTTGCTAATCACAACATCTGCAGTATCATTATCTAAAGGCACTTTCTCAATTTCACCAAGTTTAAATTCAACATTCGTGAAACCAACTTTAGTTTTGTTAGCATTGGCTTTATCAATCATCTCCTGCGTGAAGTCCAAACCGATAACTTTACCTTCCTCACCAACGATTGATCGTGCAACGAAAACATCATTTCCGGCACCACTACCAAGATCAACTACGGTGTCACCTTTTTTTAATCCTGCATACTCCGTTGGTACACCACATCCTAAACCAAGATCAGCTTCAGCGACATAGCCATCAAACTTTGAGTAATCATCCTGAAAGATTGAATAGTCAACAATTTTACTTGTACCACAACATCCGCATCCTTCTGCTTTTTTAGCAGCAGCAATTTCTCCATACTTTTCTTTTACAACTTGTTTAATTTCTTCTGATGTTTGCATTTTTTTACTCCTTTATTTGTCACTCTTCGACAAGCTCAGAGTGACAATTTAAATTATATATTTTTATAGTCATCCTGAGCCTGTCGAAGGATGACTGATTCTTTTGTTAACAATTACATACTATTGAAAAAAGCTTATCTAATTCTTTCTTAGCTTTTTGAAGTGTTTGATTGTTCACGCAATAGCAAACCTTCGGACCTTCAATTTCTCCCTGAATTAATCCAACTCTTTTTAATTCTTTAAGGTGCTGAGAAACAGTCGATTGGGAAAGCGGCAAAAGTTCAACAATGCCTCCGCACATACAAATACTCATCTCCGTAAGAATTTTTAAGATTCTGATTCGAGCCGGATGCGAAAGTGCTTTCGCAATATCTGCAAGCCAGGTGTCTGTTTTTGTAAAATCTTCTGTTTTTGCTACTGCCATTAATATTTCCTTTATCGTTCATCGTAAATATACGATAAAGATTATAAATAATGCAAACCTTTGTTTGAAGAATATTATTAACTGATGAATGGTTAATTAAGATAGACGGGCAGAGATAATTCCTTTTCAGTGTTCTATTTTATTGAATTAATCAATTTTTCAAGGTTAGTAATGATATTTGCACCAAAATCAACTGTCAACACTTTCCGGCTATTATCAATGAGAGCCTGTCTATCTCCCAATTCTTGTGCACGTATTAAAGTCCCAAATGAAATTGAAGAATTCTTCTCTCCTGTAGTATCAGGTATTACTACGTCATTAGAATAATTTGAAATAAGTTGAATAAAATATCCATTTCCACCATCTCCTTTGTGCAACTGACCGGTGGAATGAAGAAATCTCGGACCGTAGCCAAGTGTCGTAGCAATTTTATATTTCTGTAATATTTTCAATCTTAAAATTTGAAGCTGCTGCCACGTTTTTTCATCAGGCTTTAAAAAAGCCTGAATAGTAATGTAGCTTTTCCCTCTTTCACAGTTAGAAATAAATGAAGAAATTGCATTAT
>JAOTUT010000376.1 GCA_029863735.1 Ignavibacteria bacterium | reverse complement strand
TACACATTTAAAAAAGCTCGAAGAATCTGGTTATGTTGCTGTAAGCAAAACATTCGAGAAAAGAAAACCAATTTCAAGATATATGCTAACACAAAAAGGCAAGAAAGCTTTAGAAATTTATGTTGAGCATTTAGAAAAATTAATTAAGAAATAAAAAAATTTAATCATATACTTTGTTTTACAAAGTTCTTTCAATATCAATAACAATGGAGAAGAAAATGAAAAAAGCAGTCCTAATTATTTTGCTGTGTATGTTTAATGGTGTAGCAACCCAATACGCACAATCAGTTAATGCCCTTATTGAAAAAGGAAAGGAAATTCTCTATAACGGTAGAGTTCATTTTGATCAGTCGGAAATGTTCGAAGCACGAGGAATGTTTGAACGTGCTTTAGCCATTGATGAAGCAAATTATCTTGCCCAATACTATCTTTCCTTAACAGATTACAATCTCGCAGTTTACTCTATGAGGAAAAACGAAAAAGAGCAATTCCAGAAATTCGCTTTCTCTTCAGAAGAAATATTAAAGAAACTTATTCATGAAAATGAATTGGATGCTGAGGCTGTTTCATTGTTAGGTGCACTTTATGGAATTCAGGTTGCAATGAATCCTGATTTAGGGGCTTCACTCGGATCTCAGAATATCGCTCTCACTTCCAGAGCATTTGGAACTGCACCAGATAATCCTCGTGTGTTATTACAAAAAGGTGTGTCAAAATTTAATTCACCCGAATTTGTTGGTGGAAGCAAAACAGAGGCACTAAAATATTTCTCTCAATCCGTTAAAGCTTTTGAAAGCCAAGCTGAAAAAAACAAAGAAATTGACTGGGGATATCTTGATGCACTTGCCTGGCTTGGTGTCGCTTACTTCAACTCTGATGATTATGAAAAGGCAATTATTACTTATAAGAAGGCATTGGAAGTTGAGCCTGATTTTGCCCGAGTAAAATATGACCTGCTTCCAAAAGCTGAAGAAAAATTAACATCGACTAACTAATCGAAAAATTAAAGTTAGCTATGAATTTAGTTACAAAAATATTATTGCCAGTTATTTTTTTGATTATTTCATCTTCCTCTTTATTCGCGCAAATTGAAAGTAAAATTATCACAGGAATCATAAAAGATGAATCAAATGTTTCACTTGCATATGTAAATGTTTTTCTATTAGATTCTTTTGATGGTGCAATGAGTGATGATAATGGAAAATTTTCATTCACTACTAGCCAAACAGGAGAAGTTGAACTTGTCGCCAGCTTAATTGGATTTAAAAAACTTAAGCAAACAATTAACCTCGATTCACTTTCAAAAAATCCGCTTCACATAACATTGATAAGTGCTTCAATTGAGACCGAAGATGTTATCGTTACCGCAAGCTCTTACGGGACTTCAGAAGAAAACGGAGTAGTGATGACCTCTATGGATGTTATTACTACACCCGGAGGTGCAGCTGATATTTTTCAATCATTAAAGACGCTACCAGGAATTACTCAAGTATCAGAAAGTGCGCAGTTATATGTTCGGGGAGGAGACCCCAATGAAACCATTACGTTACTTGATCAGGCATCACTCTATCACCCTTTTACTTTTGAATCTGCTTATGGTGGATTATTCTCCAACATAAACATTGAAACAATAAAAGGAATCTATTTTTCAAGCGGTGGTTTTTCAACCAAGTATGGTAATGCGCTGTCAGGTATATTGGACCTTAAAACTAAAAATGAACCTGAGATTCAACAGTTTTTAATCGGATTATCACTTGCAAGCGCTGATATATCAGGACAAATTCCAATCTCAAATTCAAACTTTGGGCTAAGATTTAGCGGAAGACAAAGTTTTACAAAACCTTTGTTCTGGTTAAATGGAGGTATCGATAATTTTACAGTAACGCCTGTTTCTTCAGATGCCAATGCTACTCTATCTTATAAATATTCTCACACCGGAAGAATAAAACTTTTCGGCTCCATCGCAAATGATAAACAAGGTGTGAATGTAAAACTTCCTGGATACACGGATCAATTCAAAGGTAATTCAGCCAACAATATTATCAACCTCCAGTTAACTGATATTGTTTTTTATAATTCAGTGATCAAAGCAAGTGTTTCAAAAACCGGATACGATAGTAATTGGAAACTGGGAATACTGGATATTAATCGTAAGGATAATGGATTAAAACTCCGTGGTGATGCTGAAACAATTTTATCATCATCTGTAAAATTATTGTTTGGAGGCGAGTGGGAATACCGTGATGCTCATTTTAAAGGTATAATTCCCTCAGAGGATTATGACATAAGAAATGAAGCCGAAGGCCAATTGATAAATGCCAAATTCGATGTTGCGCGTACGGGTGGTTACACAGAAGTAGAGTTATCAAACTTCCTTGGAACAAAAGGATTGTTTATGATTGGAGGGATTAGAGTAGATCTTGTTTCTCCACTATCATTATTATGGGTTGATCCTCGTGCAGGTATTGGTTACAGAATAACAGATGCTCTGACATTTAATCTGGGTTGGGGCATTTTCCATCAGCATCCTGATTCAAGATTATATTCCTCTACAGATGGTAATCCTAAATTAAAAGCGATGAAAGCTACGCATTACATTGCATCATTGGATTATAAAATTAATACTGTTAA
>JAOTUT010000374.1 GCA_029863735.1 Ignavibacteria bacterium | reverse complement strand
AATCCAGTTTGGATATAAATCCGTTCCAAAGAGAACCATTCCGTCACCAACAGCTCCAATCGCAAAAACAGATGCGTCTGATGGGAATCCATTACAAACAAACCAGGAATTTCCATAAAATGAAGAATAACGTGCACCACCGAAAAATGATCCGGCATATGCATAGTTATCTTTTGCAGCAACTTGTACATAATCCACTGTGCTTTGAAGTGAGACTGACCAGTTAACACCGTTATCAACAGAGCGGTATATACCAGCTCCTGAAGGTACCGCAGCGTAGACATAATTTCCACTTGAAGCCAGGCTGTATATAGTGATATTTGGAACATTAGTTGGATACCAATTATCTCCTCCATTGGAGGAATAGTAGATTCCTTCATCTGTGCCGGCTACAATATTATTTCCACTGCCTTCTAAACCTTTAATAAATGAAAGACCGAATGGAAGACCAGCCATCCCGCAGCGAGTCCAGGTTGAGCCTTTATCTGTTGATTTATAGATAGTTGCATCAAAATATAATTGCATACTTGCATAAATCACTCCATCATATTCACACATAGCCCAAACATCACTATACATTGTTGTATCGTTAGTTCCACCCATCTTTAACCAAGATTCTCCATTGTTATCTGTTCGGAATACTCCATCACGGGTACCTGCATAAATACTTGATTCGCTTTCCAATAAACAAAGAATACTGGCTCCGGCAGGAAAACCGGATACTGATTTATTCCAGGATAAACCAAAATCTGTCGTCCTATACATTCCAACATAATGAGTTCCTGCAATTAAACTTGAAGCATCTGTTAGGGTAAGTGCACGAACATCTTTTGGTCCCATTCCCTGGTTTGATGGGATCCAGTTTAGTCCGAAGTCGGTTGATTTGTAAACACCATCATAAGATGTAGCTGAATACAAAGTTGAGTTTACAAAAGTAAAGGCTGATATATTTACAATACTAAAACCTAAATTCAGATTTATAGTTGTAAAAGTATTTCCATTATCTAAAGAACGATAGATTTTTGTTTGGCCACCTGCGAAAATGGTATCACCCATAACATAATATGAAAAGATAATAGCACCATCGAGGGAGTTAATGTACGACCAGTTTTCACCATTGTCTATCGTATAGAAAGTGTAATTAGATGAGGAGGCTAGAATTTTATTTCCACTTTTACACATAGCATCAACTCCGAACGCATTAAGTTTTTGTTCCCAGGTCATACCATTATCAGAAGAACGGTAAACTCCCAAGCTTCCTGCGCCAGCGAAAATGAAAGGGTTATTCGCGACCAATGATGTAACAAAAAGAGTGTTCCCGTTAGATGAAGGAAGCCAGGTTACTCCTTCATCAGAGCTTCTGTAAACACCCCCGCCAAATGTTCCTGCGAAGATGTATCCCTGATTACTGATGATAGAAGAAATTCCATAAGTTTCAATTCCAACATTACGAGCTATCCAGGTAATCCCATCATCGGTTGAGATATAAACCCCGTTTACTTCCGTTCCTGCGTAAATTGTTCCGTCAATATTAGCAAGCGAACGAACTGCAACACCTTCCGGTCCATTTGTGCGGATCCATTGTGGAAATGCTGACGAGAATATCGTCAATATGGATAAAGCAAAAATTATTTTATTCATGATAATTATCCTATTATTTATTTAGGAAAAATTCTCACTAGTTTGAGCTAAAAAACATGTGTTATTTGATATTCATGCAATTCGGTTAATTTTTTAATCATTGATGTGTCTCCCTCTTAAAAATCATTCGCCTTTACTTCTTATAGATGATATATATCTAAAAATAAAATAGCATTTTGAGAGGAAAATTTCATCACGAAAATGTCACACAAATAATGTCACGGTGTCTTTAATCATAAAGTTCAAGGAATTATGAATAATTTATTATTTGTATTCAACTTCTTTGCTGACTTTGGAGCTGCTTTTATAAACGGGGATCTTGAATGAGAAAATCGTGCCTTTGTCCTCTGCACTTCTAACTTTAATATCTAGGTTGTGCACTTCAAGAATTCTCCTCACTATTGCCAGTCCCAAACCAAGTCCCTCGTTTTCTTTTTGAGCCGACCGATGATTTCTTTGGTAACGATCAAAAATGTACGGTAGTTCGGCTTCGCTAATTCCACGTCCTGTATCCTGAATTTCCACTAAAATCATCTCCTGCTCTGGTGAGAGCTTTACTAATACTTTTCCATTTTCTGATGTAAACTTTATCGCATTATCCAATAAGTTCTGAATTACCTTTTCCATCATTCCAATATCCGCATAAACCATCGGGAGATCATAGGGGAATTTAACGGAGAGTTCAATTTTCTTTTGTTCAGCTATAACTGTATTCTTCTGCTGAATATCCTGAACAAGTTCTGCGAGAGAAAATGGTTCGGGTACCGGATTTGTTTCTCTTGCTTCAAGCTTTGAGAGTTCGAATAACTCTGCAACCAGATTTTTAAGTCGTTCGGTACTATTAAAGATGGTCTGTACATATTTTTTTCTTTCATCTTCAGATAGAGAATCAGACTTAATCAATATTGTTTCAATATATCCCTGAATTGTTGCAAGCGGAGTTCTAAGGTCGTGAGAAACGTTTGCCACAAGCTCTCTTCGCAGGTTATCCATAGTTTT
>JAOTUT010000373.1 GCA_029863735.1 Ignavibacteria bacterium | reverse complement strand
ACATGAGGAAGATGAATAATCATAATGAACAAAGAGGCAAAAATTGTAAAGCCTAAATAATATTTAAATTCTGTATTGTCTTTGAAGAAACTGAATTTGCCGTGAAATGACATATAGTGCAGAGTAAAATTCATTCCTGCAAAAAACATAAAGAGTATAAAAACATATTGTACATATGGCGAAGTAAAGTAAGCTATGCTGGCGTTCTTGGTTGAAAAACCACCAGTAGCCATTGTTGTAAAGGAGTGATTGATTGCATCGAAAAGGTTTAATCCGCCGACCATAAGGAGAGCAGTTTCTGCTGCAGTGAGGATAACATAAATAGCCCAAAGTCTTTTTGCTGTCTCTTTAACTCTTGGATGAATTTTATCTTTTGTTACACCGGGAACTTCTGCAGTGAAAAGCTGCATACCGCCAATTCCAAGGAGAGGAAGTATAGCAAGTGAAAGAACGATGATTCCCATACCACCCAACCATTGCGTAAGGCTTCGCCAGAAGAGTAATCCGGGCGGCAGAATTTCTATATCAGTTAATATCGTTGCACCGGTTGTTGTAAATCCGGACATTGTTTCAAAGAATGCATCGGTATAGCTTGGAATTGCACCATAAACAATAAAAGGTAGAGCACCAAAGATGGTCATAGATATCCAGCCAAAAGTAACGATCAAATAACCTTCGCGTTTCCCCAATTCTGTAATTTCAGATTTCCGTGTTGCAAACCATAGAAAAAAGCCAAAGAGAGAGGTTCCGATTCCGGAAATTAGCAGAGCCGGGATATCATCAGATTGGTAATAGAGTGAAAATCCAATTCCCGTAAGGATAAACAATCCATTAAGAATTAGAAGGAAACCAATTATGTTGAAAACAACTTTAAAGTTCATCTTTTATTTAAAGAACTTTTCTGTTTTTTTAACCCCACCTGGTAAGGAGAAAACAACTACCTTATCGCCATTTTGGATTTTGGTATCTCCCACTGCAATCATGGATTCTTCACCTCTAATAATTCCACCTATAATAGCTTCTTTAGGAAAACCAAGATCTTTAATTGGCTTCTTTGTTATCGGAGAATTAGGCTGTACGACATATTCCATAATATCCGCATCAATTCCCTCTAAAGTGCTCAATGCGAGAACTTCACTTTTTCGTATGAACCGTGAGATATTGTTTGCAGCAATTAATTTTTTGTTAATGAGTGAATCCAGACCAATAGTCTGCGTGAGAGGTATGTAATTTACTTTATCTACCAGTGCAATTGCTTTTTTAACACCAAGGTGCTTTGCCATCAGACAAGTTATGATATTTGTTTCCGCATCTTCAGTAACAGCAACAAATGCATCAACATCAATTATTCCTTCCTGGGCAAGAAGATCTATGTCCCTTCCATCACCCTTGATAACCAAGGTACTGGTTAAACTATCAGCGAGATGTAAAGTCTTATCTTCATCCGATTCAATTAACTTAACTTTCATCTTATCTTCTAGTAGTTCTGCAACTCTGCGTCCAATTTTACTTCCACCGAGTATCATAATATTATCAAATTTGATTTCTTCTTTTCCAGCAAGCTTCATTACAACACTGTTGCCTTCAGGTTTGGCAATTACAAATACCTGGTCATTAGGCAGGAACCTATCGTTGCCTTTTGGAATTATTGTTCTGAAGTTTCTGTGAAGCGCGACAATTCTGAAGTCGAATGATTCAAACTCTTTAGCAATTTCTACAATAGTTTTTCTTATTACAGGGGCATCTTTGTCTAACCTTAAACCAATTACTGAAAGTTTACCCCCTTCAAAATCCATAACATCCGTTGCTGCTGATCTAAGAATTAAGTTGACCATTTCTCTTGCAGCTAACTCTTCAGGATAGATCATAAAGTCAATTCCAATCTCAGCAAAATTGATATCAATATTTTCATCGAGATATTCGGAGTTACCTATTCTTGCAATAGTCTTCTTTGCACCAAGCTTTTTGGCAAGTATGGCACTGGTTACATTAACTTCTTCAAAGGAAGTTACGGCAACAAAAAGATCTGCTTTATCGACTCTTGCTTCCCTCAATGTTGAAATGTTTGTTGAAGAACCACTGATTGTAAGTATATCTGCCATTGAATCTGAATACGATAGTCTTTGCTGATTCAAATCGATGGCAATGATGTCGTGCTCTTCATTTGATAGCTGTTTTGCCAGATGATATCCAACATCTCCCATTCCCGCAATTACTATTCTCACGTGCTTTATCCTAACTTATTTCTATTAACAAAGTAAAATTGAGTTTTTATTCGGCAAAAAACAATTCGATTTTCTGGATTAAATAAATAAGCCACACTCAAACGCGTTAAAGTGTGGCTTAAAAGGAAATTTATTTTAAATACTAAGCAGTCACATCAACCTTTGAATACAATTTCTGAAAATCTTTTCCTTTTCTTTCTTTCCAGTTTCCTTTGTGGTATGCATAACCGACAACCAAAGGCATGGCAACTGTAGCTTCTGAGTAAACCATTTGTTCGTAAGTTGTTTCGACTTTACCCCAGGAACTTGCTTCTTTAAGTGTTGAACCGGAAAGTGCGCCATCTCTTTCATCTGCAACTGTAATTTGGATAGCATACTTGTGCATCTCTGCATCTTCCTGTAGAATGTCTGCTGCTAC
>JAOTUT010000372.1 GCA_029863735.1 Ignavibacteria bacterium | reverse complement strand
GAGTTTCTCCGAAATAGATTGTTGGAGCGACACCACTTAATTGACTTGCGGATACAACATTTCCAGTAATTGATAACTGCATTTCAGGATTCTGAGGATCATTTGAATAAATTCTAACTGTTTTAGATTGTTTGCCCATCCGTCCTGCTGAATTGAATGTTACAACCAGATTGGTTGATTCACCCGGAGTCAATTCATTTTTTTCGGGTGCTGCGGCAGTACATCCACAGGATGCTTTAACATCCGATATTTTTAATAAATCTCCACCATTATTCGTTAAAACGAAAGTGTGCGAAACTTTATCACCCTGTTTGATATCACCAAAATCAAAACTAGTTTGCTGAAGAATTAATGATGGCTGAAATAATTGTGCAAACACAAATGAAGAAAACAGAAAGAAAGCGATAAAAAGATTTTTAATCATTTATTTTTTCTCCTTTAAAATAAAATCTTTAAAATAATTCGGTTCTAAAAAATCGTAATTGAATGTTTTTTTTGCCATTCCAAATTCGATTGCCCATTTTGCCACAAAAAGCGGATCAGGTACCATAGGATAAACTACCTGCTTTCCGTTTAAAGTTGCAGAATTTCCAAAAACCTTGTAACCTTCAGATTTTTGAGTAAAAAGCTCTTTTCTCAAAATGGTTAAATCCTCTACAAATATATAATTATTGCCCTTAATTTGAAACTTGCTAAAAAAGACCTCATCCTTGTTCACTTTATTTGAAATGATGAATTCCTCATTTTCATTTAGGACCGATGATAGCTGAAAAGCAAGGGCTTCATAAGTGGGAACAGCAAGAATTGGAAGCTTAGCACCATAAGCTATACCTTTGGCAGCTGAAAATCCTATTCGCAATCCGGTAAAAGAGCCGGGTCCTTCCGAGACAGCAATCGAATCCAAATCTATTGGTTTTATTGCAGCAAGTTTGAA
Source organism: Ignavibacteria bacterium (assembly GCA_029863735.1). The sequence continues at coordinate 1,728 of JAOTUT010000372.1, read as the reverse complement.
AAGATACTCAGTTATTTCAAAAATCAATTCAGAATGAGAGTGCTTTAAATTGATTGCAGACGAAAAATATTTTTCATTAGAAAAATAAATGCATACACCACAAATATTTTCTGAGGTTTCAAAAGCAAGGATGGGCTTATTTTCAGCTAAACTTTTCAAAGCTGAATTCTCTTTCTGACTCATTCTTTATATCAATATTAATTTCAATTCTTTCTGCCGGAAGGACCGAGGGAAATCGTTTACCCCATTCAATGAATATTATTGATTCATCATCGTTTAAATAATCCTGCCAGCCTATATCAAAAAGTTCGGATGAATTTTTTAGACGGTAAAAATCAAAATGATAAATATGAAAATTATTCTGATACTCATTAACAATCGCGAATGAGGGGCTATTAACATTCGTTATTCCAATTGATGAAAGTGCTGCTTTTATGAAAAAAGTTTTTCCTGCACCTAGATTCCCATTTAACACAACCCTATCTCCCTTTTTACAGGAAACTATAAAATTAGTGGCAATCAAAGAAGACTCACTCTCACTACTGGTTTTAATCTTTGATGGATAATTAACCAAATTATTTTGGCTCCATGGTTATTACAGGTAATATCATTTCCTCAAGAGATATTCCACCATGTTGAAAAGTATCTTTGTAGTGACTAAGATATTTATGATAATCAGTTGGATATACAAAATAATAGTCTTCCTTAGCTATGATATAGTTTATCGTAACTCCGCGTTTAGGCAGTCTATAATCCTGCGCATTTTTTATATAGATTGCATGCTTATCATCAACTTTAAGATTTCTTCCATATTTGAACCTGAGATTAGTTGATGCTTCCCTGTCACCAAGGACTTTAGCGCCTCGCAGGCAACGAATGCTTCCGTGATCTGTTGTTATTACAATTTTAACTTTATCCATACTGGCAATTGCTTTGAATGTACCTAACAGAGATGAATGTGTAAACCAGCTATTTGTTAAAGAACGATATGCCGGTTCATCGGGTGCAATTTCTTTCAGGATATCCGAATCGGATCTTCCGTGTGCAATCATATCCAGGAAATTCACTACAACAGCTGTGAAGTGATTATTCTTGTAAGAAAGAATATTCTGCTCAAAATTTCTTCCAACATCCGGATCAATTATCTTAATGTACTTCAGGTCATTTCTTAGTTTAATTTTCTTCCGGTCAAGTAAAAGTTGAAGCAGCTCTTTTTCATATTTATTCATACTGTTTTCATCGTCGTCTTTACCTGTCCAGAGATCAGGATAATATTTCTCTATCTCCGAGGGAAACAACCCGCTGAATAAAGCATTTCTTGCATAAGGTGTTGAAGTAGGAAGAATGCCGTAGTAATAGTCTTTTTCAATTTTAAATAAATCACGTAAGTGTTTTTCCATAACCAACCATTGATCCATACGCAAACAATCAAGTACAAAATAAAATACACTAACATTTTCATTCTTTACATGATTCAGTATATATTTTTCAGTTATTTCCGTTGTAAGGTTTGGTGTGTCTGCGTCTCCGATAGAATTAATCCAGTTCTTATAATTTTTTTCGACGAACTTTGAGAACTCTTTATTAGCTTCCCTTTTCTGGTCACTCAACGTTTGTTGAAGACCAATTTCACGATGCGTATCGAGTTCAATTTCCCAATTAACAAGCTTTAAATATAGACCAATCCACTCAGTAAAATCCGGATTGCTGGTTAAAGCCTGGGAAATC
>JAOTUT010000371.1 GCA_029863735.1 Ignavibacteria bacterium | reverse complement strand
CGGAAACCGGACCCAGATAATATCTTATTGAATCCATATTAGTATCAAGATCAACATCAGCAAGGAATGTTATTCTGGATTCATCTCCATAAACAATAGCTTTGCCAGGATCCGGGAATTTATTATAATCAGCGCAAAAGCCAACTTTTCTAAAATCAGTTTCAAGAATCTGTGCAATAGTAGTAAGGTTTTGCTGAAGTGAAAGCTCTCCGCTGTTATTATAAGTTTTTTCGGTTGCAGCATCGCTTAATCTCCAGGTTATTAACATCAGGATACCCCCGATGATAATTGAACCCATAATATCAAATATAGTTGTAAATCCCATTTTTCCTCCTACCTGAAAGTCCAATAACTGTAAATAGTCGAGAGCCTTAATGTATCCCGCTGGAATTGATTACCCATGTTAGGACTTGTGACCGTTACAGTCATTTTTTTATGCCAGGTTGGGGAACCGGCTATACCATTAGGGTTGGTGGGATTTACATAACAAACCTCACAGGTAACATCGAATACTGCTGACGGCAAATTGGTAATAGTGGCAGTATATCCATTGAAGTCATCGAAGTCATTACATAATTCTGGTGGAAATTCACCGCTACCTGGTCCCAAACCACCTACTCCAGTTAATTCGGAAAGATTAGATACTGGATTGCCATCTGTATTTGCATCGAAAGCTTTGTTGCTTGCTTTTTCTATTAGTGAAGTTGCTAATGAAGTAGCAAGAACTCCAAATTTTGAATCCTGCATAACTGAATCTGTAAATAATATGGTATTATTTACTCTTAGGACTGTTAGGGACAAAAGAAAGAGTGCACCAATACTTAGTAGTGATTGTCCTGTATTCATCTTTTTAGTCTGCCTCCAATATCAATTGTTTTAAATCCAATGAAGAATATGCAACAGTTATGCTGAAATTAATTATTTAATTATTCGACTGAATTGATAGGTTATGAGCGCTTAAGAATGAAGTAGGCGACGTTCCTGTCGCCATTTATTTCGTTCTTTCGGAATTTTCTAATTAATTATTCAAGTAAAGAGAAAGAATCTCATTTTATTCCCACCAACTAAGGATTGTAAATCTCTTGGTTTTAATCAATACTTGAATGAGATTTAATGCTTCGGTACTATATAGTGATTCAAAGTTACCTGATGAAACATCAACATTTATTTGATTTCCAGCTACTACAATGCTGCCCAATACGGATGCATTTCCGTTTAGCTTTATGTCTATTGTAGTATTCTTGAATGCAATTACCAAGCCAATAAAATCAAATCCACCATTAATTTCCAAACTACCATTGACCACCAATATACCGCATCCGCTTGCTGCCTGTGAATTGTTAATATGAATGTCGCCATTTATAAAAGTAACTTTTGGATCGCTGGTCGTACCCCACGTATTTAAAGAAGTTATTTTCTCTTGAGTATCGATAACAATGTCAGGATTATCAGCAAGAAGCTGAGCATACTCAACCCAATCAACCTCATTATTAACAACAACAACACTTGGGGTTCCACCCGAGCCAATCACCTGATCTATAGCATTTTTTTGAATCATATCAATAACAGCATTTTGTTGAGTCGTACCGTCGACTGCGATTCCGGGAAGGATACTACCACCTGTTAGATTACCATTAATATCGTGGTCATTTCCATTAATTTCTATGCTACCATTAATTGCGTTTTTCTTAAGACCTGCAACTGTTCCTGAAGATAAATACATTGCCCCCGGACCCGGATGAAAAGGAACTTTATCAGCTGCAGCTTCAACAATTGTTTTATGTTGTGTCCCCATAAAAGTAGCTGTGGATTTTACCGTAATTAAGCTATCAGGACCTGATAATGTGATATCATAAGTCCCATCAAAAAGATGGTTGTCTTTATAAGTTTTTCCATTCATTGACATATCGGCTTTCAGTTTCTCAAGATATATCTCGACTCCTGAATTAGCAATAATTCGGGCTTGAGTCTGCTCAAACATGTCAATGGTTGTAGTTAAATTTTGCTTAGAGTTAGCATTCAATTTAAGAATCATAAAACTTACAATAACTGCCATCCCCAAAACGATGATTAGTAAACCTTTTCCCATTATATATTCCTCGGATTTATTGTTAATTCCCAATAAGTATAAACTGTTGAATCATTTTCACCAGTGAAATAGTCAGTTACCTGATCGTACGGTTCTATCCAGATCTCAGCTTTTACGTATTTGATACTATCCAGATAGTTAGTAGCAATTCCGCTTGAGTTCAAATATGAAAACCTTAAATCAACAAGACCCAGTGTTGGGCCTCCTGTAGTATCCACATTATTTATAATTCTGTACATTACCTTATCTCTTAAATTAGGTGTACCAGATGCCTCTGTTGAATCACCGAGGTAATACTCTACAACATCAATAATACCACTTCCGTAGGTTCCTGGTTCATTCATATCTGCATAGAATTTAATACGTGTGGGTTCTGCTTTTATAATAGCAGTGCTATCGCATTTATAACCTATCTTTCTAAAATCATGATTGATGATTTCAGCCAGTGTTTTGGCATTTTGCTGCAACTTAAGTTCATTATCAGATTGGTAATTCGCACTGCTGGAGTAAAGGTTTAGTTTTAAAATGAGTAAAAACAATATACCTGCAATAAGCGAAGAACCCATGAGATCTAATAAATAATTCATAA
>JAOTUT010000026.1 GCA_029863735.1 Ignavibacteria bacterium | reverse complement strand
TTGCACTCATAATTATATATTGTGTTTTTATTGCCAGTGAAGTACTGATGAAAGTAATTATTGTTACGGCAATAAGTATAATTGTCCCCGTTAGTCGGATTGTATTTTTATCTAAAGGAAATTCCCAGTAGCTTAAAAAGCTTTCGGCGAAACCTATAAGATATAGACTTACACTAAATGATAAACCAACGAATAAAGCTAAACCAAGTGTGCCGCCGATTGGAAGACCTAAGCTCCGGGAAATCATATAATAAGTTCCACCAGCTTTTACTTTTTTATCGGTCGCAATTGATGAAACGCTCAAACCAGTAGTAATAGAAATTAAGTGAGCCAGCAGAATTATCCCAATAGTCATGTATAGACCCGCCTGACCTGCAATCCAGGGAAGTCTTAAATACATTATAACACCGAGGATGGTCAGGATGGATGGAGTAAATACACCACCAAATGTTCCAAACTTTTTTGATTTTGCCATATACTTATGTTTTATATTGGTTATAATTTAATGAAATTCCTAATCAAATTTTTATAAAGTTATTTGTTTATTATTAACTAAGTTTTAATAAAACCCAGCCTTTGATTAACTTCAGACCAGAAAAAATTCTTCATAATGATAAATTATTTAATAGTTGATTTGAACTTTCGACAAGCAAAAACAGGTAAATTGATGATTGAAATCCTTCCGGATAAGTGCGACTTTTGCGGTTGTTGTGTTGGAGTTTGTCCTGAAGATGCAATTGAACTGAAAGAAGCAGAGATTTTAATTATCGATCCACGCTGCACTAACTGTGCTAAGTGTGTTTGGTCCTGCCCGATTGAGGTTATTAAGTTTAACAAAGACGGCGTCTTAGCAAAGTGAAAAACGAATACGACATAATTGTAGTTGGAGCCGGACCAGCTGGAAGTATGGCTGCACGCTTTGCTGCAGAGCAGGGAGTTTCAGTTTTGGTGCTGGAGAAAGATAGAGATGTTGGTTACCCTGTCCGATGTGGTGAAGCTATCAGTAAAGTCGGTGTAGAAGAATTTATTCCTTCGGATGAAAAGTGGATTGCTGCAAAGATCAGTAAGTTTTCATTCAACGCCCCCGATGGGACGGAGGTTATACTTGATTTTGATAAGGCCGGGTATGTTCTTGAACGCAGAATTTTTGACTATGAACTTGCTCGAACTGCTGCAGATGCTGGAGTCGAAATTCTCACTCGTGCTTATGTTAATGATTTGCTTTTTGAGAATAAAAAAGTATGTGGAGTCAAATATGAATACAATGGTGAACAAAAAGAAGTAAAAGCAAAAGTTGTTATCGCTGCTGACGGAGTTGAATCTCGTGTTGGTCGCTGGGCTGGACTGGAAACTCACATAGATTTTCGTGATATGGAAAGTGCAGTTCAGATTACTGCAGCAAATATTCCTGTCGATCAGAATACACTTTATTTTTATTTTGGGAAGGATGTTTCACCGAACGGGTACTTTTGGGTTTTTCCAAAAGGACATAACAAAGCGAATATTGGTCTTGGTGTAAGCGGAATTATCGGTAAGAAAAAATCGGCGCAATCTTTTTTAGATGACTTTATGAAAAAGCATTATCCAAATGCACCTGTACTTACAAAAATTGCAGGAGGTGTTCCCTGTGCAATCACTCTAAAAAAAATTTCTGCTCCCGGGATTATGCTTGTTGGGGATGCCGCCAGACAGGTTAATCCTTTAAGCGGCGGTGGAATTGCATCGGGAATGATTGGCGGAAAAATTGCCGGAACAATCGCAGCCGAAGCAATCAAAACTAATAAATTAGAACATATCTTAACTTATGATAAAGCCTGGGCTGACCGTCTTGGCAAACGACACGAAACTTTTAATAGAATCAAAGAAGGAATCTACAATTTCTCAGATGAGAAGTTTAATAACATTGCCCACGCTATCAACAAAGTCCCTTATGATAAACGAACACTCGGCAGATTATTTACAACCGCACTTATAAACCAACCTTCGCTGTTGATTGATGTAGCTAAGGTTTTCGTTATTTAAAACATTGCACTAATTCCTATTGAAGGAAGAATACCAATCGTCTCATTAAACTCTGGTGCTTGTGTTCGAGGATCCCACCTGATGCCGGTTATATTTTTACGGTTGTAGATATTCTGAATATCGACATAAGTAATTAAAGTCCATCCACTAAAGAACCATCTTTTATCAACTCGTACATCCAGGCTATGATTTACAGGAAATCTGATAGAATTAATTTGTTCAACACTCTGTGTTCCATCTGTACTATAAGGAGTGTATGGCTTTCCGGTTGAATACCTGAATTTTGTAGCTACTTCCCATTCTTCATCTATTTTGTAGCCGCCGCTAATGTTGAAAATCCATGTTTGGTCGTAGCTGCCGATTCTTTCAACTTTATCTAATGCAGTGAAGTTTGCTTCGCTATACGTTAAACTCAGAATTCCGTAATAAGGTGTTTCTGAAAGTTTCTTCTGTAGAGAAACTTCAAATCCTCTTGCTAAACCTGTTCCATCTGAGTTTAACGGATCCAGTCCGAATGAAGCAAAATTTTCATCTGAACCGGCAAAACCTGCACCTGTATTTGCCATAATAAGATATGTTCTGCGCAAGCTTGTGGGGTAATCAGAATAATCTTTTAAGAAACCTTCAACTCTTAACAATGCATCTGCCGATAAATACTGATCAAGTCCGAGCACATATTGATTAACTCTTATGTTTTTAAGTTCAAGATTTATTTCATCTCCAACCAGCCAGATATAGGAAGGTGCCTGATGATAAACGCCAGTGCTGAATGTTAACGAAGTTATATCTGTTAAACGGAACGAAGCGGAAAAACGTGGACTAAAAAATGTTTTTGTTTTAAGTGGACTGAAATAATCTGCTCTTATTCCGAGATTCAGATTCAATCTATCTAAAATAAGAAAATTGAAATTTGTGTAAGCAGCGAGCTTGTTGTAATTATTATTTGCATTAATTGAAGTGGTTGGGATGCTGTCACCAAGAGTGCTGATGAATTCAGGTACAAAAATATCGGCATCAAAATTAATTAGCTGTCCGGAAGCCCCAACGTTCAGCTCAGTTATATCAGATATTTTATAAGTAAGATCGGCTTTAAGTGTGTTTTCTTTCTCCAGAGAGTTGTTGATAAAAATCGGGTTCAATAAGGAGTCATTTTGCTGAGTATTGTAATCAACATAGTTTCGGTTCAAAGTTAGATTTAAGAAACCATTGTTAAACAGATGACGAAATGATATTCCCGTTGCATATTGTGTTTGATCACTTCCGAGGATTCTGGAATTATCATAGCGCTGATCTTCTGTATCATTAAAATATTTTACATTATCAAAAGCAGCAATAAGAAGAAACGAAATAGAATTTCTGTTATCAAGTTTCCAATCATACTTTGCAAATCCATCATAATATTCCGGGACGAATGAAAAGTCTGCTGCTTTGAAGATGAAATCAAGATAGCTCCTTCTTGCAGAAACTATAAAGGTTGAGTTGCTCGTTACCGGTCCTTCAATATCAAGCCCAAATTGTGTTGCGGAAATTGTTCCTTTACCACCAATTTTATCTTTTCTACCTTCACGAAAGTCAATCGTTAATACAGAAGAAAGCTTATCTCCATTCAGAACTGAAAAGCCGCCAGTTGAGAAAGTTGTTCCGCTAACGAAATCAAGATTGACATAACTAAGTGGACCACCAGTTGCGCCTTGAGTTCCAAAGTGATTAATATTCTGAACAGGAATCCCATCAATTAGATAAAGATTTTCTGAGGGACCGCCACCTCTTACGATTAAGTCATTTCTCCCGGGATCAGCTTGTGCGACGCCGGGTAAAACAGAAACTGCTCTCACAACATCTTCAAATCCGCCGGCACTTCTTCTAATTTCCTCATTATTAAATCCTTTAGTACTATTCACCTCAATTGGATTTCTGGTAAAGAAATCGCTTTGAACGACGACACCTTCAAGCTCAATTGCTGTAACAGTTAATTCGAAGTCAACTTGTGCTGGTCTTCCTGGCATAATACTGATATCGGTTTTGGTTAAGCTGTTATAACCAATTACTGAAGCACGAATCTGGTAAGTATTTGGGGGAACATTGATGATTGAAAACTCACCCTGATTATTTGTGGCAGCTCCAAAGTCAGTCCCAAGAATAATAACATTAGCACCAATTAATGTTTCTTTCGTTAATACGTCTATTACTTTTCCATATATTGAAATTGTTGCTTCTTGGCTAAATGCTGAAATCGCGGAAATAATAATTATAGTTGCCAGGTATAATAATTTCATGATTGTTTCCTATTCTTTAGATAATTTTCAATAGAACAATTATAAACTTATTAAAGTTCTGAAATAAAATTTGAGTTCTGTTATAAGTTGCAATTATTCTTTATAATTGACCATTCAATTTTGAAAATGTTAACAATTTTTAAATAAAGGAAAGAATTTAATCAGATAAATGAAAGAATCTGCTAATACTGAACTCAATGAAATACTGAATCAATTTCCAGGTATGATTTTATGGACAGAAGACAGTGGCCCACCTTCTTTTTTAGACATTGAAAATGTAATTGATGTTACTGGTTACACCACTTCGGAAATAAACAATCTTAAAGATGGCTGGCAAACATTGATTTACACTGAGGATTTGCTTTCTTATAGAAAATTGCTGGGTGAATTTGAAAAAAGTCTTGATCAAAATTTACTGGAGTTTGAATATAGAATAACCAGAAAAGATGATAGTATTGTTCATCTTTCCGAAAAAATTCAGGCAATTAGAGACAGTGATGGAAAAATTTTGAAAAGATTTGGTTTGATAATGAATGTAACTAATTATAAGGAAGAACTTGAAAGTTTAAAAACTAAGACCGAAGAACTCGAGTCGCTTAATTACTCAAAAGACAACTTTATATCAACTCTTTCTCACGATCTTCGCGCTCCCTTTACCAGCATCCTTGGATTTTCAGAAATCATTCTGAATGAAACTTCGTTGCCCGAAAAAGATAAGGCTGAGTACGTCAAGTTTATTTATGACTCATCTAATAATCAATTACAACTTGTTAATCATCTTTTTGATTGGTCACAAATTCAAACCGGAAGAGTAAAGTTTGAAATTCAGAGGTTGCATGCTCAAACTATTGCATATAATTGTGTTTCCTATCTTACCGGTTTTGCGATGAGGAAAAATATTAATATAAGCGTTAAAATTTCTGATTCATTCCATATTGATGCAGACGAACGGCTTGCAACAAAACTTTTTATGAATCTCATTAGCAACGCTATTAAGTATTCTTTTGAGAATGGATCTGTTGAAGTGAATGGAAATATTTATAATGATGATTTCATCGAATTTGTTGTAAAAGATAAAGGCGTGGGAATATCAGAAGCCAACCATGTAAAGATCTTTAATATCGCAAAACTCTTTTCCACTGAGGGAACAAAAGGTGAAAAGGGTAGCGGGCTGGGTCTGACACTTTCAAAACAGATAGTTGAAAAGCACGGCGGTAACCTTTGGTTTTATTCAACAGAAGGTAAAGACAGTGAATTTCATTTTACTCTTCCCGCAGCAACAAGTTATATCCTTTTGGTATTGCAGGATAAAGAAAAATTAGACGAATTAGAAAAAGAACTGAATAAAAATTTTCCAAACCTGAAAGTGCTTAAAACAGAAAATGCATTTGAAGCAATGGAAATTATTTCAGCGAAATCTCCTTCTCTAATTATTATTGAGCATAACTTGCCTTTGATGGATGGATTACATTTAATAAGTTCTGCACGCGAAAAGCTTAAGCAGATAAAGATTCCGTTTATAGTTTTTATCAATTCAGAATCAGAAGATTTGATAAAGTCATATCAGGAAATAAACGTAAAAATATTAAAGCAAAAGCCATCAATTACTGAAAATCTTAAAGATAAAATTGAAATGTTACTTTACAGTTGATTGCCTATTTTTACAATTGAGAAACATTCAGTACCGGATAATTATTAATTCTTATAGAGACAATACTTGATAAATCAGACTGAGTTAAATATGCTTTCGAAGAATGATCGAATAGATCATTTCCTTCTAATAAAACGAATTGATCTCCGCAGCACGAGAACCGGGAGTGATTTTCTTTCAACTGAACTGGGAGACAAAACTACCTCATTAAATGCGAATGTCTGGGAAGGATATACAGAGGTTGCTGCTAAAGGTAGAGTGGGTGATGTTGTTAAAGTAACAGGAACAGTTGAAGAATATCAGGGTTCTTTGCAGATCAGAGTTTCGTCAATTCGATTAGCTACCACTGCTGATGATGTTAATCCAAAAGACTTTCTTCCTCAATCGAAGCGTAATCTGAAAGAAATGAAAAATGAGTTTAACAAAAGAATCAAAAACACCTCTAACAAATATCTCAAAAATCTTCTTACTCAAATTTTTAACAGTGAAAGATTTGAACTTTTCTGCACGGCACCTGCGGGTAAATTTTGGCACCATGCTTACATTCATGGTTTGCTGGAACATACCTTGGAGATAGTCAAAATTTGTGAACTTATGTGTGAGTTTCACTTGGAATTAAACAAAGATTTACTAATTACCGGAGCAATGCTGCACGATATTGGAAAAATTGAAGAGCTCAGTTTTGATTCAGCATTTGAGTATACCGATAAAGGAAAACTTGTTGGACATATTGTAATCGCATCAAATTTGGTTCGTGATGAAATAAAAAAGATTTCTGGATTTCCGGTGGAGTTAGAAAACAATTTAATTCATCTCATTCTCAGTCATCAGGGAAAACTTGAACACGCATCACCAGTTGTTCCAAAAACTGCTGAAGCAATTGCCCTTTATCAGGCAGATGAACTTAGCGCAAAAGTTAATGCTTATAAAAATGCTGTTGACTCAGAGTTGAAAGACGGTTCTAACTGGACCAGATTCATTCAGCTTGCAGGGACAGATCTTCATAAAATTACACTAGATAATTCTTCTGAAGAGAACACTAAAAAATCTTTGTTCGATTAAACAAAGGAGACATATGAAAATTTATACATTTTTTCTAATCTTATTTTATTCTTTCATTTTTTTTAGCAATCATTTTGCTCAAACGGCCGAAGAATTAATCAAGGAAGGGGATAAGTATAACAAAGAATTCAATCATCAAAAATCCCTGGAAGCATATCAACAAGCTGATAAATTATTGCCTGGTGATTGGAAAATTATGTGGAGAATCAGCCGTGCAATAGTTGATATTGCCAACAAAATGCCTGATGCAACTGATGAACAAAGCGATGCGAAATTTGAAAAGTACAAAGAATCTTTTATTTATGCTGACAGTGCTGTAAAACTTGCGCCTGATGAGTCGGTAACCTATCTACGGAGAGCAATTGTAAATGGGAGAATGGCTCTGTTTGAAGGTGTCTTCTCTGCAATCGGAACAGTAAATGATGTTAAAGATGATAGTGAAAGAGCAATTGAGTTAGACAACGGAGGAAATTATGTACAGGCACTTTCACATTATGTTTTAGGGAGAGCTCATGCAAAAGTTTGCGAAAAAGCATATCTGTTGAGACTTCCACTTGGGCTGGGTTGGGGAGATATGGAGATTGCTATAAGAGAATTTCAAAATGCGATAAAGCTAAAACCAAATTACAGAATGTTTTACCTTGGTCTCGCAAAAGCATACATCGAAGAAGATGAATACGAACTGGCAAAAGAGAATCTTCTTATGGTTGAGAAAGCACCTGTTAATTTAGAAGATGATGAAGAGTATTTGAAAGAAGCAAAGCAGCTATTAGTTGAAGTTAATGAAGAACTGGAGTGATTCAGATTGATAACAGCCTGATTGAAGCACTGAAAGAATCAGAGTCAATCGTTTTTTTCACTGGTGCCGGGATTTCATCAGAGAGTGGAATACCAACCTTCAGAGGCAAAGAAGGATTGTGGAATAAGTTCAGACCAGAAGAGCTGGCGAATTTTAACGCATTTATAAAAAATCCGCAATTAGTTTGGGAGTGGTATAATTACAGAAGAAAAATTGTTCACGATGCCAAACCGAACCCTGCCCATCTTATTATTGCTGACATGCAAAACTACTTTAAGGACGTGACTGTTGTTACGCAAAATGTTGACAACCTTCACAGAAGAGCTGGAAGTAAAAAAGTATTTGAACTTCATGGTAACATCGAAAGAAATTTCTGTATTAATTGTAAAATATTTCATAATGAGGAACTGGATTTTTCCGGTGGTGTTCCAAAATGTGAGTGCGGAGGACTTATTCGTCCTGATGTGGTTTGGTTCGGCGAGTATCTTCCCGAAGATCAATTTCTTGGTGGAGAAAAAGCTGCGATTAAATCGGATATTTTTTTTGTGATTGGTACTTCAGCGTTGGTTTATCCAGCAGTTGGATTAGTCTATACTGCAAAAGCCAGCGGTGCTACAGTTGTAGAAATTAATATTGAAGAAACAAATCTTTCTTCAATTGCTAATTATTCATTCTTTGGAAAAGTGGGGGAAATACTGCCCGGGATTTTTGAGGAGTATAAATTGAGATCTAATCTCTAATTTAAATTCGTATCTGTAATCCTACAATTTTACACAATCGCTGCAATTCCTTTTGCTCTTCTTTACTTAGCATCTCAAAGTACTTTTTTATTTTTTTTACAATGTGAGGTAATAATTCCTGGAATTTATTTTTTCCCTTTTGGGTCAAATGAATAATGAATTGTCTTTTATCTTTTTCACCCCTTTTTCTTTGAACCAGTTGACGCCTTTCAAGGTTGTTGATTACCATTGTAATGTTGCCGCCGCTTTTTAAAATTTTCTTACCAATTTCTTTGTGTTTCATTGGACCAAGATGAAAGAGAGCATCAAGAACTCCGAATTGACTTTCTGTTAATCCGAAGTCATTTAGTGCAAGGTTAATTTTTGAACTCAAAGATTCGGCCGAGCGGATTAATTTTGTGTAGCTGTTCAATGAATCTATAGTTCGTCTTGAACCTTTATAATGTGTGCCCATTTCTCGGATTTTATTTTTTCTTATTTGGAGTGATAAAACTTAGTATTGCAGTAAATATAACTGCTCCAATTATCGTCCATAAAAGATTATAGTTGGTTCCTCTTATTTCGAGAACAAAAGGATCCGGTAGCTGAAGCTCACGAGCAAGCCACGTTCCAATCATAGCTCCAATAAAACCAACCACAATTGAAATTATACAGCCACCGCGACTGAACCCTGATAACGAACGTGCAATCGAACCTGCAATTCCTGCAATAATCAGAGAAATAAGAATGTCTATCATTTTATCTAATTATTTATTAATTAAGAACCAGCGCAAACTAAATTTTATCAGAATCAATTATATTTTACTTTTAATGGAATTTAGTGAACCTAGTATTGAATAATAACATCTTAACCGGAGAAAGTTTTTAGATATTTGAATGGATAGAAGAAAATTTATAAAAAGCAGTGTAATAGCCACAGCCGGAACTTTAATTCTGCCTCCTAAAATTGTTAGGGGGATGAATACTTCTCCTTCAGTTGCGGATATGATTGTCCCCTCATCGAGACCGAAATTAGAAAAATGGAAAGATGATGAAATTAATATTGCCTGGATTGGTCACGCAACGGTTCTGATTAATTTCTTTGGCAAAATTATTCTTACTGATCCTGTATTCTTTGAGGCAGTAGGAGTTTATATTGAAGGATATATTCTCGGGCCGAAAAGGGCCAGCCTCCCGGCATTGATGCTTGAAGATATTCCCAAACCAGATATTGTTTTACTTTCGCATGCGCATATGGATCATATGGATTATAAAACACTGAAGGCACTAACTGAGAAATATCCTTCAGAACTTGACTGTATAGTTGCGTTTAATACAAAAGATGTTGTCGAAGATCTTCAATGGAAATCTCTTCAGGAAGTTGATTGGGATGAAAGCATAAGTTTAAACGGAATAAATTTTAAAGGAATTGAAGTCCAACATTTTGGCTGGCGTTATCCCGGCGAGAAAGATCGATCTGGTGGTCACTTTGAAGATGGAAGAAGCTTTAATGGTTTTATTATGGAAAGATATGGTAAGAAGATTCATTTTGGAGGCGATACTACATTTACTGATAAGCTTAAAAAGCATAGGGATGAAAATGTTGACATTGCAATTATGCCGATCGGCGCATACAAACCTTGGAGAAAATATCATTGTACTCCCGAAGAAGCCCTTGTGATGGCAGAATATCATCTTGGTGCAAAGTATTTTATTCCCATACATACCAAAACTTTTGACAGTGGTAAGATGATCTATGAACCATTGGAGTGGCTTGCAAAATCAAGTAAGAATTATGAAATGAAGGTTGGGTTGTGGGATATCGGGGAAACATTCACTCTAAAAACTTAAAAATATTTTCCTCCTCGTTAATTATTGCAAGTCTGTTTTTATTTTATTCCTTAAATTGTTTCTCGATATTATTTACTATTAATTTCGAGTAGAATGATTAGCTATGAGTAAACTTGAACAAGGTTTTATTCAAATTTATACAGGCAATGGAAAGGGAAAATCAACAGCTGCAATCGGGCAGGCTGTTCGAGCTGCAGGGTTTGGAGCGAAAACATATATCGCTCAGTTTATGAAAGAGTTTCCTTACAACGAATTAATCAGTTTGAAGCATTTATCTGAATGGATAACGATTGAACAATTTGGCGGCGATGAGTTTGTTTATAGAAAAGAACTTCCTGGTGAGGAAGAATTAGCGAAAGCCAGAAAGGGTTTGCAATCAGCTAAAGAGAAAATGTTGAGTGGTGAGTATGACTTAATAATTCTTGATGAAGCTATAGTAGCAATTTATTTCAAGCTTATTGTGACTAAAGATCTTATTGAACTAATTAAAATAAAACCTGAAAATATTGAAATTATTTTTACAGGCAGATATTGCCCCGAAGAACTTATTGATTTAGCTGATCTAGTAACAGAAATGAAAGAAGTAAAACACTATTATCAGAAAGGAATTACATCAAGAAGGGGGATAGAGTCTTAAAATCAGCTTAGGTTTACCGATCTCTTTATTATTGGACTCAGGAATAAATCTGTATTATTCTTCGACGAGACTTAGATTCTTACTTCGTTTTTGTACAGCAAGTTTTTGGTAAAATTTTAATACTTCGAATATTAGTGTCCGGGTCAGTTAATTATTTACAATATCTGGATATAGATCATTAGCAATCTCTGGCTTCCGAATCCATCCATACCTTGAAAAGTGCAACAATTTTGCATTTTGTACTCTTACTATTCCCTGAGGAACTACAACTTGCACCCCATTTTTCTTTATAAGTTCAATTGACCCGTCATCATTTATAAACACATAATCAATTGTCCCGGAAGCGTAATTTTCTAAATGAAGTCCTTCAAAACTCTGGAATAGTCTTAACGTATCTGCAAAGATCATTTTAGGGCTGAAATGAACTGCAGCATATTTTTTATCAACAGTCATTGTGATTGTCTTAATTCCCTCGAACGCAGCTGGAGGTATTCTCAAATCTGCTTTCATTAAAACTGAATCGCCGTCTTCTGCGATGTAATATTTTTCCATAATCATTCTTCCGCCAACCGAACCATCGATTATCTGACTCATTGTAAATATACTATCCTGCCATAATGGTGATTTGTTTGGAAGAGGTATTTCATCAAATACCGGTAAACAAATTGAGGATTTTGAAAAATTGTTTTCAGAAGAATTTATTGATAAGTCAGAGGAAGTATCGCAACCAAAGAGCAATACTATTGCAACCAGTAAAATTGTTAAAATATTTTTCATTATTT
>JAOTUT010000370.1 GCA_029863735.1 Ignavibacteria bacterium | reverse complement strand
CCATTATTCTAGTAATTCTGCTAGCAGAGAGATTCATTCTTTCTGCAATATCCTTGTTATTCAAACTTCCTTCAGAACCCATAAGACGAAGGCATTTGAATTCTGTCGGTAATAGTCCGTGTTCATCAGCTAACTCGGTTTCCTTTTTTTGGCATATAGGCAATATCTCAAATATCAGATTTCCAAGTAGCTGTGCATTTTTTATTTCACTCATAACACTAACCTATCCTTCCGATTAATATATATAAGTAATTCATCTTATTTGTCTCCCATAAAATTTTTCTTTTCTAATTTACTTCAGTAAAACCATCTTCTTAGTCTCAACCTTTTACTTCAGCCACTGGAGGAATTAGTTGGAAACCTAATTGCTGATAAAATCCCAGCATATTCCAGAATGTCTGTTCCTCATATATTTTTCCATCTCTTACCTTTGAAACAGCAAAGCCTGAAATATTAATTTCCTCACAAGTTGCAGGCAGCTCACCTAACGAACCATCATTTGTCCCTGTTATTGTCCAGTATGAAAAAATAATATTATCCTTAACATAAAGACTATCTACGGATAACTCAAAGTCTGAAAACGTTTTTGAGTTACCTTCAATAAACTCCTCCAATTTATCAATCCCTCTGATACCCTCTGAAAATAATGGAGAATACAAAATATAACTGGAGTCTAATATTTCTTTAGCTATGCTAAAATTACCTTCATCCCAAAGCTGTTCATATTTATTACAGATTATCCTGGCTTCTTCATTGGTCAGATTTTCTTTTTCATCAGTACAACTTAATCCAACAATGAGTATAGAAAAAATTAAAACTACACCTTTAATAATTTTCATATTATTTCCTGCTATTTATTGATTTATTCATTTTCTCAATCTACTTCATCAACATCATCTTCTTAGTTTCAATATAAAATGAAGTTTTCATAATGTTTTCTTTAATTATTAATCTCTGCCAGATCTTCAGCAAATTTTTCATATATTTCTTCTAAAACATCCTCACGATCAATAGAAACAAAAGCGTCGGACATAACATCACCAACAACAACACCCAATAAATTGTCTTCAGTTCTATCTTGAGTCTTCAGAGCTTCATTATACACTACATTATTCCAAACCATCTGTTCCCGGGAAAGATCATATATTTGAAATTCAGCAGCTAATGAATATGTTGTTTTGAAAACTGTTTTATATTTTCCCTCAGAATCCGCTGTGCTTTCCGTGTAGGAATCATTTCTAATGTTTTCACTTTCGATATAAACAAATATTATATATTCAATTTCAGGAATTGATTCTCTAATAACACGCATATCTTCGTTACTTAACATTTGCTCAGCATCATATTCTTTAATTATACTGAAGTAATTATCTTTGCCAATTTTACCCACAAGCTGCGAAGTATTAATAATATGTACATCTTTAAGCTCTTTAATCATAATTGTGGATAAGTGATAGTTGAACTGGCTTCTTTCGCTATTGGTAAAATTTATTTCTTGAGAGGTAATTCCACCGATTATTAATCCATTATTCATCAGATGATTATAGCTAAAATTATCGTCCTTATAAATAATATTATCACTTATGGAATGTTTTGTACCGCAAGAATAAAGCAATGAAGATATTATAAGAATTGAATGAGCATATAATATTTTTTTTAAATAATTCATAAGATTACCTCAAACTTTTTTATAATTGTCATTATTAATTTTCCGCATATTTTTATAAAAAATCTTTTTTCTAACGCTCATTTTTTGTTCTTAAATATTCCGCCTCTTCATCCGCATAACGGGCAAGCGGTTTCAACAAAATAATTACCTGGATCTTAATCACCAATGATCTAATCAAATGACAGTCCTATACCCAAATAGACTTGAAAATATTGTGGATGAATTTTTTCAGAACCTTCTCCCAGTTGCTGTGGCACCGAAAAACTCTTCACGTACCGTACGCCTCCATCAATCGCAAACTTATTTGAAAAATTTAAATCAATTCCAAGTGTAATATCATAACCAGCAACAACGTGACTTTCGCTGCTCACGTTCTGTCTAATTTCTTCACCGGTATAACTATCTGCAACTATAAGATCTGTGGAAATACTGTAAACTACCAGTGCCACGTTCATTCCTGCATGCGGTCTAAAAAAAGCATTTCCGTGCCCACCTACCTGCGCACCAATAAAAAACCTGAAATAATTCTGACTGGTTTCCTGATCAATCAATAGACCAGTTGTCCTGTCTCGCAATCGAGCTGTGTTACTAAGCAGGTTTATGAATTCGAGTCCCGCTGTTCCTGCTAAAATGTTAGCAAGCTGAGGTACAGGTACTACGATATGAAGTCCAAAACCTAATCCAGGTCGACTAAAGTCTTCCGCATCGTCACCCCTGGGAATCATGTAAATTCCATATACTCCAGCTTTCCCTCCTGCAAGGGCATCGGAAAGACTAATGGATATAATTATGATGAAGATGAGAATGACATAGGATTTAAACTTCCCTAAAACATTTCTTTGCATCATAACCTCAATATTTTTATGCTCAATTATTTGCTAATGCTCTAATATTACTTGCACCTAAAAAACCAGTAAGCCACATAAAATTACCCCACTAATTCTGCAACCGCTTACAATAAATGGTTATATAACATTTCACCCTTCAACGAATCAACAGCATCCCTGCCTGCCG
>JAOTUT010000025.1 GCA_029863735.1 Ignavibacteria bacterium | reverse complement strand
GATAGAGAGTGATTGGTCTGAGCAATCCAATCTTGATTCCTTTTTCTCTTCCAAGATCAACTGTCTTCTGACAAATGCGAGATGACAATCCAAAAGCAACTAAAAGAATTTCAGCATCCTTCGTTTGTATTTCTTCAAACCTTACTTCGCTCTGTACTTTCTTATACTTTTCCTGCAACTGATGATTTACTTCTTCCATCTCTTCAGGCTTAATAAAAAGTGAGGTGATAATGTTGTGGTCTCTTTCTTTTGGTTTGCCGGTAGTTGCCCACGGTGTTTTTATTTTCTTTAGCGAACCTTCTTCCGGAAGAATAACTTTTTCCATCATCTGTCCGAGTGCGCCATCAGTTAAAATCATTGCAGGATTGCGGTACTTTTCTGCAAGTCGGAATCCATCAAAAACAAAGTCAGCCATTTCCTGAACTGATGCGGGAGCTAAAACAATTAAATGATAATCTCCGTGTCCGCCGCCTTTGGTCGCCTGGAAATAATCTCCCTGCGATGGTTGAATCGTTCCAAGACCTGGGCCCCCGCGAACAACATTCACAACTAAACAAGGAAGTTGGGCAGAAGCAAGGTAAGAAAGTCCTTCCTGCATCAAACTAATTCCTGGACCAGATGAAGAAGTCATTACTCTTGCGCCTGCACCTGCGGCACCGTAAATCATATTAATTGATGCTATCTCACTCTCTGCCTGTAAAACTAACCCGTGACGTTTTGGAATTTCTCTTTCAAGGTATTCTAAAATTTCTGATTGTGGAGTAATAGGATATCCAAAGTAAGCATCTATATCAGCACGGATGGCTGCTTCGGCAAGTGCTTCATTGCCTTTCATCAGCTTGGCTTCGCTTGTTTTATTTTTATTCTCTTCCATTATAGCACCTTAAAATTTTTTTCTGTAAAGATGAACTCACTATTTAGCAGCAACTTTTTTTGCTGGCTTGGGCTGCCTGTAAACTGTGATAGCTGCTTCGGGACAAACAAGTGCACAGTTAGTACATCCCGTACAGTTGTCTTCGATCAGTTCAACAAAGCGGTAGCCCTTATCGTTGAAATGTGCGGAGAGTCGAAGTCCATCTTGCGGACATGAGATAATGCAAAGCTCGCAGCCTTTGCAAATCACGCCATCAATTTTTACTGTTCCTTTAATCATTTTCTAAGCTTTCAAAATGAAGTGGGATTTAATTTTTAATATAGTTTTGACAACATATATGCCATCGGAACCCCTTGTATTAAAAGGATTTTAGGCTAAAATCGAGGGTTCAATTGTCAGTTTTAAGAAGATGAGAGTTTTGCAGATTCCTAATTTCGAGAAGTGAATTAGATAGGATGGGCAACTATTGAGAAGTTGCAATTTTCCTGAAATTACTCCGCAGAAACCTGAAGTCCAGTTCTATTTGTTCTAACCATTCTTGAGTAAAGAGACAGCCTGGGATCGAACAGAAATTTAAGCCAGAGCTTGACCCAGGATTTATGATAGACAAGTGTGTCGTAAAATTCGGGTGCGGTTTTTTTTAATTGAGGAAGATTGTTCCAGGGCACTGAAGGAAAGTCGTGATGTTCGTTATGATAACCAACATTCAACGATGGAATATTTAACAGACCATAGTAACTGTAAGTTTCCTGCGGAGGAGCAACGAGAAAATGTTCTTGTATCCATCTTGCACCAAGAGGATGAAGCCCGATTGAAAAGACAAGTGAAAAAACTAAATAGAGAAATGCAGTCCATCCGAAGTAAATAATTATTAATGCATCAACAGCAAAAACAACAATCCAGTTTATGATAACCCAAGCATTCATAAACTCAATTTCTTTCAACCGGATGGTTCTAAGTGCCTGAAAGAATGGAAAGAATAATTCCCACAACATTTTTCCTACAAAAGTATTTCCAATAAGACTCGCTTCCCACTTGCTGGCAAGATCCGCATCAAGATAATAATCTCCTTGAAAAGAATGATGCTTCAGATGATAGGCTTTGAATGAAACGTAACTTGGAACAACTTTCGGCAGGTCTGCAATTATTCCAAATATTGTATTGAGAGTTCTATTCTTAAAAATTAAATTATGAGAAGCTTCGTGAATGAGAACAAAAAGATTATGGTCAGCAAAAGCGCCAATAAAAAATGCTGCAATAATTTTGTCAACCACCAGGCTTGATCTGCTAACAGGTAAGCAATAACAAACTGTAAAGCAACAACAAAAAGTGTGATGACTGCACTGATTGGGTTTCTTCCAATCAGATTTCTTACTTCAGGATGAGCTTTAAGTATTTGCTTGGTTCTTTCCTTATGTGGCTCGGGTAAATTTGAATATTGAAAATCCATTTTCATTCCTCGCTAATTCTCTTATTGTACAAACGTAACTAAATAAGTCGAATGAACAAACAACAAACAGCAACTATAAATTCACTACTCAGAAAGCAGCTATAAAGCCGGCACCAATCCTTCCAAATTTTTCGTGTATATTATACGAATATTCTCCAACTAGCCTGATGTTTCTTCTTACAAGATAACCAAGATGAAACGCTAATGATTCCCATTCGATCAATTTGTCATCAGATTTTACATTATTGTAAAGCAGTACACTGTACCACTTGCTCTCATCACCAGAAGGTCGATAGATAAGTTCTGCTAACCCGCCTCTTGTCTGAACCTCTTCTGGAGTAAACATTACATAGGGATTCTTATCTCTTCTTTCAACGTACTGAAGATTAAGTTCCAGTGGTCCGGCTGAAGCCGATGCATCAATACCAGCCATCCAAAGTTCGTTGGTTGCATTATATGCAGTATCAGGGTTCTCAATCAGTTCATTGCCATAATAACCAGAAACGCCTAAGCGAAAATGTTCTCCTATATCCTGCGAAATTGCAGCAAATACATTTTTATATTTATCCTTATCAAAAGACCTGAAAAGTGTTGCCTCACCAATGCCTGTTCCGTTTAGTATCTGAACGTTTATATTAGTGCCTGCATCAAAACCATAATTAAACATCACTCCTCTGTCGTAGGTAAGATTTATATTCGAGTAACCAGGACGGACAATGTAAATCATATAATCATCAAATGTTAAGCGAAGCTCTCTTTTAAATAGTGGGTCAGATACCTGGTATTGACCTATCATAAAGTCCAGTTCAGTACTGAATAAATCATTGAACATTAAAAAAGCATCTTCAATGCCTGCAATTTCTCCTCTCTCACTAAAGAAAAAGTAAAAATAATATGCTATATCTTTGGTAATTGCACCACCTGAGAGTAACTTCAAAATCCAGGGAGCCGTAAAGTCGGTCCTGTCACTGTTTCGGATATTGTAGGTAACATAACCTTCAAATCGCAGAGCAAGAGGTAAGTCTCTGATGAGAGATAATTCTTCATCGCCTGTTTCGACATAATAGCGTGGTGCATCTTTATCTTTAAGTTGAAATCCGTTTCCTGCAAATTCATCTCCGTAAGCTTTGAGAGAAGGGAAAGGTGAATGACAGGTTTTACAAGACATATTATATTTTCTTGCAAATGCAGGAATTGCAAAAACATCATTTGTTAAAAATGTAAGAATTATAAAAGATAAAATTGTAAGTGTAAATGTGTTTTTCATTTTAAACCTCTGAATTTTTCTCCACTGTCACCCTGAGCCTGTCGAAGGGTGACTTTTCCAAATACTTATCAGATTTCGACAGGCTCAATCTGATATTTAGTTCAGAGATGCCGGAACAAGTCCGGCATGATTTATTCAAGGAAGCACTGTTACATAAGTTGAGTGATCATTAACTTTAATTATTTCGGATTCATCCTCTGGCACACCAAGAAAATCAGCAACAGGTTTAACAAGTTTTTGATAATTTAAAACTGCTGTCACTTTCATTATACCCGGAGCTGCATCTGCGGGAATAGTAAAAGTTAGTGTTTCCAGTTTTGTTTCTCTTGGTCCAAGCCGATAGTCAACTCCCTGTGATGCGGTATTCCATTGCTGGATTGTCATTCTTCCCTGCGGATCAAAATATGGTTTGCGGAAAATTCTGTCACCAATTGGAATTCCATCTCTCTGAACTCCTTTGAAGTTCGGATCGTCAAGAGCAATAGCCATATCCTGATATGCAAGAACATCTGCACCGATTGTATATTCTTCACCTTCAAATCCCTTTTTATCAACCGGCAAATGATAAACTTTTCCTTCCGCATCGACAGCTTCCACATGCATCCATACAATTCTGTCCTCGACAGAACCAGTTGGAAATTTGTGCCCCGTCTTCTGGTTGAATAGTGCAACTGTGAATCTAATAACTTCAAGAGGTTCAGCTTCTCTAATATCGGGATGAATCCTCAGCTCAATTGTGCCTCGAATTTTTCCGGGATCGTGTGCACCATGAAAAAGATGCTGCCAAACATCGGGATATTTTTCACCCATATCAGCAGATAACCCTTCCGCCTGTGTCATGTGGCAGTTCTGGCACTGCACTCCTTCTTTCGAGTAAGGCCCCTCCTTCCATTCCAGATGAGTTGATTTTACCCATACTCCGAAAGGACTCATTTCATTATGACAGGCACCACAGAATTCTGCAGTTTGTAGGAACTCTGATTTCTGAATTTCGTGTTCTGGTGACTCACCTGTTCCTCTTGGTCCATACTTTACATTTCCGGGACTTGAAATAAAATTGAAGTTGTAAGGAGTATCTCCTTCAAATCCGGTGATAGTGTGACAGAGATCGCAGGGAACAGATTCATTAGCTCTTGAGTTCATTTCGGGTTTGGGTGGAGGAACATCTCCTGCAAGAAAAGCAATTGGAGCGTGACAACCGTTGCAGCCAGCTCTTACTTCTGCAACTTTTTCATCTTTTTCTGCATGAGGAACTGCCAGTTTAAAATATTCAATCTCATCCCAGTGGTGCGTATATGCCTGCGACATCATTGTCTGTTTCCACTGCTGGTAAAAATCTGTGTGGCAGGATGTTCCGCAGAACTCTGGCTTCTCATACTTGTCATAAGTCTGAGTTCCTAGGGCTTCCGCGCCAGCTTTAACCTGTGAGAACAATTGAATTGATACTATTAAAAAAATAATAATAAGTAATAGAGAAATTGGTTTCATATAACCCTCCATTGAAAAGAGATGTGATTAAATAAAATAATGAGATTAATTTCAGGTGAGATTCTGCTAGATAACAGTCTTCGATCTATGAAGATAATGATAAACACGAGTGATGTTTCCTAAATAGTTTATCTTTACTGACTAAACGTACTAACATTTCTTGATAATTAGTAGCACATTAAAAAAATCAACCGGAAGCAAGAATTAATTTCACTTCCGGTTCTTGAATCTACTGAGAATATTATGTTATTTTCTATTCAGTTGAAGGAACATTTAGACATCTTACGAAGGCAGCTAAATGATTTTCCGAAGCTGCTTTCAGATTCTGGTATACTTTAATAATATCAGGATTATCAACAAAGCTTAACTGGAATTCCAAGTCGGCTATATCAAGTTCCTCAATCGATTTTCCAGCAAGCAGTGCTTCCTGCAAAGACTGATTCCCCTGTTGAATGATTTGATTGTACAACTGCTGAAACTGGGGATCAGGAAAAACGCCGATTGAATCTGTTGTCAGCGGATCGGGCACGTTATATTTATCCAGCAATTTCTTAACTGCATCCATATGCTTCTGTTCACTTAACTGAATATTTAAAAAGACTTTGTGGTTCCACAAATCACCCATAACTATATAAACATCCCTTGCCAGTTTTTCTTCTATTCTCATATGAATGAGACCATCTCTCTCATCTTGTGAAAGCTCAAAAGTTGAGCCTCCTCCATTGCCGCCACCATATTTTGCAAGTAACATCGAATCGTTTGCGGAAGTGGGAACTTCGCTTTGGCAAGCCAAGAGCAAAAATGAAGTTAAAAGAGAAATGATTAATATATGATAATTACTTTTTTTCATATAGACCCTCAATATATTTTATGATTATTAATTAGAAAGGACGACAATTTCTTGCCGTCCTTATTATTTTTAGTTTAAGCTTTAATTACTTTCTTCCGCCTCTTTTATTTCCTGTCCCACCTTCAGTTCCGCTACCAGAACCTGAACCGTAGCCTGTTCCGTCTTTAGGACCAATACCACTGTTACCGGTTCCATCATTTGGTCCCCACATGTTACCATGATTCTTATTGCCTTTTCCATTTCTGTTTTGCTGACCAGTTCCATCATTTGGTTTTACATAATCAGGATCCTGACCATTAGGAATACCATCGCCATCGGAATCAACAGCATTATCATTTATCCCATCGCTATCCAGATCAACGAAACCCTTATGTCCTTCAGTTCCTTTTCTGTTTTGGGCACCGGAATAATCTTCATCTCTACCGTTTGGAATTCCATCGCCGTCAACATCGGGGGCTTTATCATTATAACCATCACCATTTTCATCAACAAAACCGCTGCCGTGAACCTTGTTTTGTTCCTTCGTTTGAACCTTTACCTGGTTTTTGCTTTGCTCTTTAGTCCGGGTTTGAGTTTGGTTTTTCAATTGAGTCTGCGGGTCCCCCTCATTTTTTGTCTGAACCTGGTTTTGAACCTGATTCTGGTTCTCTTCCTGAAGTTGTGACTGCACTTGTTTTTCTTCCTTGTTCTTCACAGGATCGTTCTGTGCATATATCAACGTAGAAAATAAAATCACACTTATTGCCAATGTGATTATCGCTGAGATTCTCTTTTTGCTTTCCATTTTTTTCTCCTTTTGTTTATTTGAGATTTAATTAGTTATGTTTTGTAAGAGTTATTCAATGGATGTGCCAACAATAAATAGTTGGATTTTATTCTGATATTTGGTTTTTCTGTTAGCAAAAATTTATTCTTCGACCTTAAGGACGAAGCGCTGCGACTATGTGGACGAGCCTAAATGAAAACAATAGCAAAGATGATCTGTAAAATGAATTACCTGACTTCGCCTCAGCCTCTGCCTTAACTTCTGAATTCAATCTTGCTTTAAATCTGGTTACTTTTGAATATGAATTTTCTAAATAAACTGCAGCCAAAGGTAATTATTGCTGTGGCGCTGATCGTTGGCGCTCTTATGGTAGTTTCGGCTTTCATCGAACTTCAGCAAAGCAAGGGAGAAATTCTACATTTACTAACCGAGCAATCTTCATCACTAATCGAAACTGTAAACCAGAGCAGTATAAACGCTATAAACTCCAGTGAAGAGATCGAATACCTGATTGCAGAAAGATTGTTTAACAATGCCCGTCTTATAAGGAAGCTGGACAGCCTGAACCATCTCACTAAGCAGAAGCTGATTGAGATTGGAAGAGAGAATTCACTTTTCAGAATTAATATTTTTGATAAAAATGGATCGAGAATTCTTTCAAACAGAGTTCCTGAAGAAGACCATCCGCACGGAGAAGAAAATATCAACAGAGCTGATGAGCTCGAATCCATTCTTAAAGGTGGTTTGGATGAATTCGTAATCGGGCTTAAAGAAGCTGAGTTTACAGAAGGACAGAGATTTGCGATTGCTGTTGCTCGTGCAAATAAAAGAGGTGCAATTGTAATTAACCTTGATGCAGAAGAATTCCTGGAGTTCAGGAAAAGGATCGGGCTTGGAAAAATAATCAGGGACATTTCAGACAACCAGGGAATTGAGTATATCGTTCTGCAGGATTCAATCGGCATTCTCGCTGCAGGATCATCTGTTGATACGATGAGTGCTATTGTATCAGATCCATTTTTAAGCAACACAATGAATTCGGATAAAATTTATACAAGAACCCACCAATTTAAAAATCACGAAGTTTTTGAAACGGTAAAAAGACTTGTTTACGACAATCAAGTCATTGGTATTTTCAGAATCGGATTAACACTTGACGAAGTGAGAGCTGTTGAAGACAGAATGGTAAGAAGGCTGATTATTATTTCCCTTGTTCTTGCAGCAATAGGAGTTATCATCCTCAGCATAATCTTTACAACACAAAATCTTAAAACAGTTTCAAATGAATTTAAAAAGTTTAAAACTTTCACGTCAACTGTGCTGGAAAATATGGGCGAAGCTGTGATTGTTGTTGATGAGCAAATGCGGATTACTCTTTTCAACAAATCTTCGGAATCTCTTTTCAAAAGGAAAGAAGAGGAAATCATCCAGAAAAATCTTTCAGAATTATCTGACGGCATTGCCAAATTATTATTAGAATACTGCAAAAATAGTAATGAGAAATGTGTAGATGTTTCAATTGATACTTCAATAGGTGATGAAAGAAAATACCTGCTTCTCAATTTTACTAAGAATATAGATGAAGATGGCAAGGATAATTATATAATAGTAATTAATGATATAACTGAATCCCGGCGACTGGAGGAAGAATCGAAGCGAAAAGAGAAGCTTTCTGCAATGGGTGAATTAGCATCAGGTGTTGCTCACGAGATAAGAAATCCGATCAACGCAATAGGAATGATAGCTCAAAGGCTTGATAAAGAATTTAAAGTAGAAAATGAATCTGAGGAATATCACAGCATCACAAACCTTTTGAGAAGCGAGGTTACACGGATCAACAAAATCATCACGCAATTCCTGAGCTATGCCAAACCCCTCGATATCCAAATTAAAAAAATTAACTCGAAAGAGTTCTTCGATGATATTTACAGATTATATTCCGATCAGGCTAAGTTGAAGCAAGTGGATTTGATAAAGTTAACAGATAATTCTTTTGAAATGATGATTGATCCGGAACTGATTAAGCAATCCTTAATGAACCTGGTCCAGAATGCAATTGATGCTGTGGAGAAAAATGGTAAGGTTGAATTTAATTGTTTTAGAAAAGGAAATAGCCTTTTTATTGAAGTAATCGACAACGGTAAAGGTATCCCCGATGTTGTTAAGAACAAGATCTTCGATCTCTACTATACAACAAAACCGGCAGGAACCGGATTAGGTTTAAGCATAGTTCAAAAAATTATCGCTGAACATAACGGAACGATTGAAGTTTTCAGCGAAGTAAATAAATTCACGAAATTCATAATAACCATACCGCAAAAATGAAAGACTACAACATTTTAATAATTGATGATGAAGCAGCACAAAGAGATGTTCTGACAGGGTACCTGAAGAAAAAGGGTTACAAAATCTTTTCAGCTTCATCGGGTAAAGAAGGAATTGAGACTGCAGAAAAAAATCCTATTGATATTATTCTTTCTGATTTTAAGATGCCCGGCTTATCTGGGATTGATGTCCTCGAACAAGTAAAGAAAATAAATCCAGAAATAAGCTTTGTTATCGTCACGGCATTTGGAACAGTAGAAAATGCAGTGAAAGCAATGCGGCTCGGTGCCTTTGACTATATTTCCAAACCGGTTGACTTAGATGAACTCGACTTAATGATTGAAAGAATCATCGAGCACAAAAACCTGAAATCAGAAAATCAATTGCTTAAGGGTCAGCTGCAGGAGAAATATAAAATTTCTTCCATCGTTTCCCAGTCTCAAAAGATGGAAGAAGTGATAAATGTTGCAGCCAGGGTTGCAGACAGCAAAGCTAACGTATTAATTACGGGAGAAAACGGAACCGGAAAGGAAGTCCTGGCAAAGGGAATTCATTACCTCAGTTCAAGGCGTGATGCACCATTTGTTGCGGTGAATGTTCCGGCGCTGACAGAAACTCTGCTCGAAAGTGAATTGTTCGGACATGAAAAGGGTGCTTTTACGAGTGCAGATAAAATGAAGAAAGGAAGATTCGAAATTGCACATGGCGGAACAATCTTTTTAGACGAGGTTGGAGATATTCCTCAGTCAATACAGGTAAAACTCTTACGTGTTCTGCAGGAACATCAGTTTGAAAGAGTCGGTGGAACGGAAGGAATCGATGTTGATGTAAGAATAATTGCAGCAACAAACAAAGATCTCGAACAAAAAATTAAAGGTGGAAGCTTTCGGGAAGATCTTTATTACAGGCTGAATGTTGTATCAATAATAATTCCTCCGCTTAGAGAAAGAAGAGAAGACATCCTTCCGATGATTGAAAGTTTCATTGAAAAGTACTGCAAGGAAAACAATAAAAAAGAAAATCTTGATCTCTCCAAAGAAGCTGCTGATGTGTTAATGAAATACAATTACCCGGGAAACGTTCGCGAACTGGAAAATATAATTGAACGAGCAGTTGTTTTAACTCGGGGGAATGTAATTACTCTTAATGACCTGCCGATGAATATAAAAGGATTTAAGGAAGAGCGGGCGCTGCCAGCATTTAGCGAAAGAACTCTCACGGAACAGGTTGAAGCACTTGAGAAGCAATTAATATTTGATGCACTTCAGGAAAGTGAAGGCAATCAAACAAAGGCAGGAAAATTACTCGGGCTTACTGAAAGAAATTTGAGATACAAGCTTAAGAAGTATAACATTAAGCATTAACCAAGTCTTCATTCCGAACTTGTTTCGGAATCTTTTAATTAAATACTGAAATGAATAAAGACCCTGAAACTAGTTCGGGGTAAAACATTATAACTAAAAATCAAAACCTAAAGTAATTGCGTATATCTGGTTATTGTAATCGTAGTAGTAATCGTTAGAGTTGTTTTTGATGTAATTGTAATTCAATGAAAGATATAGTCCGCTGAGAATCTGACCCAAACCAAATTCCAGGGAAGCACCTATTGAAAACTGATCATCCTTTCTCAGCTCATTAAGATCGTTACCTTCTTCATCTGCAGCGGGAAGATCTGTGTAGTTTCTTATCTCATATCTCGCTGAAATTTTTCCCATGATGTTCGGAAGGAAGAGATACGACAGAGTTAAGCCTGTTTCGACTCCTTCGTTTGAATAAATATCGTTGAAGAGCTCTTCTTCATAATAGATGTAATCGGTTGTGTTAAAGTATCGGTTTCCGCCGCTGAGGTTATTTCTTAAAAAAACATAAGCACTTAAACCCAAATCATCGGTTATTCCCTGACCCAATTGTAAAAATAACTTTGCCTGCAGTACTTCATTGGCGAGTCCCTCACTTTGGTAATCTTCAATGTAATTCTTCTGATCAATTTCAACTGCAGCAGTAAGTGAAGTCCGGCTTTCAAAACTGTTTATCGATCTTAAAAAAGCTTTAAGCTGGTAGTGAGAAAAAAGTGAGAAATTTTCATAATCAATCCTGTTGCCGATTACACCCAGTTGAATTTTATTACTCTCACTTATTGAATGTATATAATTTGCATACGCAGAGACCTGGTTAAAATCATAAATGTAATAGTCTTCTTTGTTAATTCTTACAGCGTAGTTGATTCCAATATTAAGCGGGTTATCGTATTCGGAAAAGAGATAAGTGTTGACTGCCCCGAACTTGTGAATGGCTGTCGATTTATCGGTGTATTTATAATACTGGTTGAAAAATCCCGTATAGTAAATCTTAAAGTTGTTCTGCTCTGTTTCGAAATCGTAACCAAGCTCGCCACTGAATGCATTTATAAAATCGGAAGCATTCAGGTAATTGTTGAAGATGTTATCATCATAGTAACCTTCGACATCAGTAGTGAGATAAAGCTGGGCTTGTATATCTACACTGAATACGGCAAACAAAAGAACAAGTAAACACAGAGAACCAATTATTCGTTTCATAAAATCTTTCGCTTAAGGATTTACTTTCCGCCTCCGTTGCCACCAGAACCGTTGCTGCTATTACCACCACCGCCGTGTCCTCTGCTGTCTTGACCAGCTCTCGTTCGCTTCCTGATTTTTTCAAGGCTCATTCCACCGGCACGTGTGTCTGCAATTCCATCGCCGTCTTTATCAATGAAGACATCCTTGCCTCTTTTCTTACCACCGTTATCAGGAATCTCATTCCCGCTGTGGAC
>JAOTUT010000369.1 GCA_029863735.1 Ignavibacteria bacterium | reverse complement strand
AAGATGTCTAAATATTTGATTGCTTGCGTACTGTCATTTTTGATGGCAATCTCGGTTCAGTCAATTTCAACTGCACAGAATGACCAAGCTGCAGTAAAAGATTCAACTACTCAAGAAACCATTTCAACCGCACCAGTAAAAGATTCAACTACTCAAGAAACCATTTCAACCGCACCAGTAAAAGATTCAACTGCACAAGAAATCACTTCGACCGAACCAATTACAGGGGTTACAATTCCTGCAGGGACAAAATTTAAAGTAAACATAAATATGTCCTTAAGTAATTCCAGAAATGTTGCTGGTTCATCTTTCACAGCGATCCTGGAAGCTGATTTTGTGTTTGACGAAAAAATAATCTCTCCCAAAGGATCGCAAGTCATTGGAAAAATTGTAGAATCCACAGGTGGCCAGGGAATTGGTGATTCAAAACTTTCATTCCAGTTTACAGATATAACGGTAAATAAGCAGCTAACCCCGATCGTTACTGATCCAATTGAAGTTAAAGGCGGACGTTCAAGAAAAGATGAGGTCAAAATAGCAGCAGGAACAATTGAAGAAGTTCCTTTGAAATCACCACTAGTGATTAAATAATTATAATTAGAGAGATCACAATGCTAAAATCAATTACAATCACATCAATTTTGTGTGTTATTCTTTTATGTTCCTCAATTTTATTTGCTCAAAAATCAGATCAAGATCTTACTAAGGCAGCACAAAACCCAATCGCAAATATGATGAGTTTTCCATTTCAGAATAATACTAATTTTAAAATGGGACCTGATAGTAACCGGACCCAGAATATATTAAACATTCAGCCGGTAATTCCTTTAATGCACGGAAGAATAATAACAAGAACAATTTTTCCTTTAATCTGGAATCTGAATTACGAAGCAGAAAGCGGTAGCGATTTTGGATTAGGAGATATTTTATTCACAGCATTTTATGCACCGGAATCAAAGGGAATAACCTGGGGCATTGGTCCTGTAATTTCATTTCCATCAGGTAGCAATGATTTTGGAACAGGTAAATGGAGTGCTGGTTTATCTGCGATTGTGCTTGCAATGCCTGGACAATGGGTAATCGGAGGTTTGATTAATAATATTTGGTCTTTTGCTGGTCGGGAAAATAGAGCCGACGTTAACTTTTTTACGTTTCAACCATTCATAAACTATAATCTGCCTAATTTTTATTTTACGTTTCAACCTATCATAACTGCAAACCGGGAAGCTGAAAGTGGAAACCAATGGACCGTTCCAGTAGGGCTAGGGGTTGGTAAGCTGATTAAACTGGGCGGTAAACTTCCGGTAAACCTTAATGCAAGCTATTTCTATAATGTTGTTACTCCGGATTTTGGTCCGCAGTATCAAGTGCGAATATTAGCAGCAATACTTTTACCGGCAAGTATGTTATGACGTGAATATATTTATTCTCAGTTTATTTTTAATCTAAAACATATATTTTAATGAATAAGATTTAGACTATTTCGGTTAGATACTTTAACTTTTACTACTCAATAGATTAGATAAAATGATATATAATTACTGTTTATTAATATTTTAATTTGAAGGTGTAAAAAAAATAATTGGATAAACTTATGAAATTTATATTAAGATCTATTATCTTATTCCTACTACTTGCTTTATCTGACTCACTTATATTCTCACAGCAGTTGGATATGAATAAAAATACGTTCTTCTTTCCCCATGCCTATTATTCCAGCCAGATAATCAGTTCTATCGGTTTAGCATTGGCTAAACTTCCAGAAGATGTGGTTGAAACCGATGATGTTTTCAGGGCTCCATTATTTTCTTATCGATTGAAGTATGGCTTGCCTGAAAACTTTGTAGCAGAAGGTGGTGTTGAATCAAACATTGTTACTTTCCATTTTTCATTAGGACCTAAATGGAATTATGATTTTGAGAGATGGGGATTTTCGGTCGGTGGAGACATTGCCTACTATTTCGGGAAATTAGAACAGTTTGGATTTGATACAAAATTTACCGGCTGGATATTGTATCCGAACTTAAGCGCAGGTTATCGGTTTAATAAGTTTACCATATCGGTGAAATCAGAATTGGTGTTTAATTTGGCCGAAAAATCACAAAACGGTGATTTAGAAATAGAAAATGATTTAGATTTTTTCAATGGTTGGACAATAGGTTTCTATATTGAGCAACCTTTATGGAAAGATCATTTTGTGGTAATTGGTGTCAGATCCACTTTCTTAAAATTTTATTATCCGATGTGGGCAGCATTTTCCACATTCGACAGAGCATTTTATATACCAGAAGCAACATTTACATTTATCTTATGAAGACAATAATAATACTTTTCGTAAGTCTGCTTTTAATTTATTCTTGTACTAATGAAGTGGACATAACAAACCCGGTAGTTGATCCGAGTAATTTTCTTTCACAAACAACGCCATTAGCTAAAGAATCCAAATTAGTTATGGAAGGTGTTTATGATGTTGTAGAGGGTAAAGAACTGCTTGGTGATCAGGTGGTCCTTAAAAATACCAGAGACAGGATATCAATCTTTTCAAGTAAAAATGGTGGTTATATAATTCTGGAAGCAGGATATCTGGATTCAGTAATTTTCTGCGCGGGCTACTGGAGGTACTCAACAAATACTGAAACCGGTGTTGCAAATTTCTATATCCCCGCAAATGAAGGGGGCAGCAGAA
>JAOTUT010000024.1 GCA_029863735.1 Ignavibacteria bacterium | reverse complement strand
CTGGCTGCGGAATTATATGTTCGACAAAAATATTTTTAAGAGCAGATCTGTTAATGCAAAAGTATTTTCAGTAGGGAACATTAGCATTGGCGGTTCCGGAAAGACTCCGGTCACAATTTATCTGACAACTTTACTAAAACTCGCTGGATTTAAAGTTGGTGTTCTTAGCAGGGGATATGGTCGTAAATCCAGAGGTTACATTTTTGTATCTGATGGCCAAAAATTCCTTACAACTGTGGATAAATCAGGAGATGAAATTTATCATACCGTACTTGATTGCTCAGTGCCTGCAGCAGTTTCAGAAAACAGAGTGAAAGGTGCAGAAAGATTAATCAATGATAGTGGTGTTAACGCAATAGTGCTCGATGATGCATTTCAGCATCGTTGGATTAAAAGGGATTTTGATCTGCTTGTAATTGATCAACGGTTTTTAACAGAGAGATCTATCTTTATTAATAATCTTTTACCCACAGGAGTGATGAGAGAGCCGTTAAGTTCAATTAAAAGAGCAGATGCAGTAATTGTAAACAGAAAGTTTATGGAGAAGAAAGCTATTTCGGATGAATTCAATAAATATTTCAAAGGAAAAAATATTTTTACCGGTTATTATAAAGCCATCAGCTTTTTTGATTTGAAACATAACACCGAAGTCAGTCTCGAAGAATTTCAAGGGCAGAAAAGTCTTGTGGTTTCAGGAATCGCAACACCTTTTTCGTTTCTTAATGTATTGAGACAGAATAAAGTTGATACAGATAACAAACTGATTTTTAAAGATCACAAAAGATATACTTATGACGATGTCCAGCGAATAAGACAACTATTTTATTCGACAAATTCACATTCTGTTGTTACTACTGAGAAGGATGCGGTAAAATTGACCAAATTTTCACGTGAGATGGATGATATAGACATATATTATTTAAAAATAAAATTCTCACTTGATGATGAAGACTCCTTTAAAGGCTTTATCTTTAAGGTCTAAAAATTTTCTTTTTTGCAACAATTCCTATTAATCTAATTTCGGAGGAAATATAAATGCCGGGTAAATATGTTTACTTTTTCGGAGGGAAGAAAGCCGATGGAAAAGCTGAGATGAAATCATTACTTGGAGGTAAAGGTGCTAATCTTGCAGAAATGGTGAATATTTCATTGCCAGTGCCCGCAGGATTTACAATTACCACCGAGGTTTGCACATACTACTATGACAATAACAAAAAATATCCAAAAGAATTAAAAGCCCAGGTTCTTGCAGCGTTAAGTAAAGTTGAAAAAGAAATGGGTGCAAAGTTTGGTGATTCTGAAAATCCATTGCTTCTTTCTGTAAGAAGCGGAGCCCGTGCCTCAATGCCGGGAATGATGGATACCATTCTAAATCTTGGTTTAAATGATGAAACAGTTCAAGCATTAATCAAAAAGACAAACAATCCGCGTTTTGCCTATGACTCTTACAGAAGATTTGTTCAGATGTATGGCGATGTTGTGTTGGGTTTGAAGCCTGTTGATAAACACGATGAAGATCCTTTTGAAGTTATTCTTGATAAAAAGAAACATCAGCATGGATTCAGATTAGATACTGAACTAACAGCAGATCATCTGAAAGAGATAGTCGAAGAGTTTAAAGCAGCAATCAGAGAAAAAACAGGTCACGATTTTCCATCAAATCCGATGGATCAGCTTTGGGGTGCAGTCGGAGCGGTATTTGGTTCCTGGATGAATGAAAGAGCAATCGTTTATAGAAAACTTAACAACATTCCGGCAGATTGGGGAACAGCAGTAAATATTCAATCTATGGTATTTGGAAATATGGGTGAAGATTCCGGTACTGGTGTTGCATTTACTCGCGATCCTGCTTCCGGTGAAAATGTTTTTTATGGAGAATATCTGTTTAATGCCCAGGGAGAAGATGTTGTTGCAGGGACAAGAACGCCACATCCGATTTCTGAACTGAAAAAAGATGATCCGAAAATTTACAAGCAGCTTGATGGATTCAGAAAGATACTTGAAAAGCATTACAAAGAAATGATGGATATCGAATTTACAATCCAGCAAGGTAAATTGTGGATGCTTCAGTGCCGTGTTGGAAAAAGGACCGGTTTTGCTGCTATCAGAATGGCTGTTGGTATGGTTAAGGAAAAACTTATTTCCAAAGAAGATGCGATTGGAAGAATTGAACCTAACCAGTTGAATCAATTGTTGAGACCGATCTTCGATCAGAACGAAAAGAACAGAGCAATTTCAGAAGGAAAACTTCTCGCAAAAGGATTGAATGCTGGTCCTGGCGCTGCTTCAGGTAAAGTTGCGCTGAGTGCACAGGATGCTGAAGAAATGGCATCAAAGGGTGATTCTGTTATTCTTGTTCGTATTGAAACTTCTCCCGAAGACATAAAAGGAATGAATGCATCAGAAGGTATCTTAACTGCCCGCGGTGGAATGACATCACACGCAGCATTAGTTGCAAGACAGATGGGCAAGGTTTGCGTTGCCGGATGCGGTGCTTTGAAAATTAATTATAAGGAGAGAACAATTGGTGTTGAAGGTAAAAACGATATAGTTCGTGAAGGAGATTATATTTCAATTGACGGATCAACCGGTGAAGTTATAAAAGGAAAACTCGAGACAAAACCCTCAGAAGTAATTCAGGTTCTCATTTCTCAAACTATGCAACCAAAGGAATCATCGGTTTATCAGACTTACTCAAGTTTGATGAAGTGGGCTGATGAAATCAGAACTATGAAAGTTAGAACTAATGCTGACCAGCCTGACCAGGCGGGGAATGCGATTGCATTTGGTGCTGAAGGAATTGGTCTATGCAGAACCGAGCATATGTTCTTTGGAGGTGACAGAATAACTTCAGTTAGAAAAATGATTGTATCTGATACAGTTGAGGAAAGAAAAGCTGCACTTGCTGAACTTCTTCCATCACAAAGAGAAGATTTTGAAGGAATCTTTGAAGCGATGAAGGGAAGACCTGTTACAATCAGAACTCTTGATCCACCACTTCACGAATTTCTTCCTCATTCAGAAAAAGAAATTGCTGAGCTTGCCGATCATCTTGGAATTGCTCAGTCAAAACTAAAAGCTAAGATAGAGAGCCTCCACGAGTTCAATCCAATGCTTGGATTCAGAGGATGCAGACTTGGAGTTGTCTTCCCAGAAATTACTGAAATGCAAGCTAGAGCAATCATCGAAGCATCAGTAAATGTTTCTAAAAAAGGAATTTCTGTTAAACCGGAAATTATGATTCCACTTGTTGGACACGTAAATGAATTTGTTCTCCAGGAAGATATCGTAAGACGTGTTGCTAAAGAAGTGATGAAGGAAAAAGGAAAGAAGATAAGTTACCTCGTTGGAACAATGATCGAGTTGCCAAGAGCAGCATTAACTGCCGATGAAATTGCAACGAGGGCCGAGTTCTTCAGTTATGGAACCAACGACCTGACTCAAACTACATTTGGTTTATCCAGAGATGATGCTGGTAAATTCCTTCCGATTTATGTTCAGAATGAAATATTACCATCAGATCCATTTGAAGCACTTGATCAAACTGGAGTTGGGCAGCTTGTTGAAATAGGAACACAAAAAGGAAGATCAGTCCGGAAGGATTTGAAAGTCGGTATTTGCGGTGAACACGGAGGTGAACCATCTTCCGTTGAATTTTGTCATAGAACCGGACTCGATTATGTAAGCTGTTCTCCGTTCAGAGTTCCAATTGCAAGACTTGCAGCAGCAAGAGCAGTTATACATGAAAAGATGATGAAGAAGTCGGGCAAAAAATCTTCTTCAAAGAAAAAGAAGTAAAAATAAATTTATATTGTCTTAGAACACGTATCTTTATTGTCATTCCTGTGAAAATCCGAAGACTTCGTCTCCGAGACGAGCAGGAATACAGGAGTTTATTAAGATTGGATTCCCACTTTCGTGGGAATGACAACCCATGGAGCGTTAGTTTTAAGACTACATTTTAGTCAAATTAATATCGAAGGAATGAAGAATGATGAAACTATCAGATTTTAGTTACAATCTGCCAAAAACAGCAATTGCAAAATATCCTGTATCGCCAAGAGATAAATCTAAGCTTCTTGTTCTGAACAGGGAAACGCAGGAGGTAGAATCAAAACGTTTCAGTAATGTTGTTGATTATATGTCTAAAGGAGATGTTCTGGTAGTTAACGAAACGCGTGTATTCCAGGCAAGGTTATTTGGAAAAAAAGAGAAGACTAATGCAAAGATTGAAGTTTTCCTTTTGAGAGAACTAAATTCTGAAGAGTGTATCTGGGATGTGATTGTTGACCCTGCCAGAAAGGTAAGGATAGGCAACAAAATATATTTTAATGATAAACTCTGGTGCGAAGTAATCGACAATACAACTTCCCGCGGTAGAACGATAAGATTTAATCAATCAGGAAATATTTTCAAAGCTGTTGAAAAAATCGGACTTACTCCCCTTCCTCCTTATATAAAAAGGGAACCTGAACAATCTGATAAAGAAAATTACCAAACAGTATTTGCAAAAGTCGATGGTGCTGTTGCTGCACCGACTGCAGGACTTCATTTTACAAAGCAGCTGCTTGCAAAAATTCAGAAGAAGGGAATAACAATTGTTCCGGTTGTTCTTCATATTGGATTAGGTACATTCAGACCAGTTGAAGTTGAAGATTTGACCAAGCATAAAATGGATTCAGAGTTTTTTGAAATACCGGCAAAATCCGCCGATGTAATAAACAAGGCTATGCACAATAAGCATAATATTTTTGTTGTGGGAACCAGTACCTGCCGAGCTCTTGAAACAAGTACAACAGCAGATGGTTTTATAAAACAAAATCGTGGGTGGACTGATAAGTTTATTTATCCTCCATATGATTTCAAAATTACAAAAAAACTTATAACAAATTTTCACGTGCCTGAATCAACTTTGCTAATGCTTGTCTGTGCTTTTGGTGGAAACGATTTAGTTCTTAAAGGCTACAAGAAAGCACTCAAAGAAAAATATCGTTACCTCAGCTACGGCGATGCGATGCTGGTATTGTAGCCAAAGTGGTTATTAATTTAGTAGGCTTTAGACTACAATGAAAACTTATGTTATAATTCCTGCAGGTGGAAAAGGAAAGCGGGGAGGCACAGCAACTCCAAAGCAGTACATCAGGTTTCATGGAAGAGAACTTGTAGTTTACACCCTTGAAGTATTCCAAAAAAATAATCTGGTAGATGAAATAATTATCTCTGCTGAGTCACCTTACTTTTCATTACTGAATAAGATTAGCAAGGATTATAACCTCACCAAAATTACCCAGTTAGTCGAAGGTGGAGAAGAAAGACAGGATTCAGTTAATAACGCACTTAAAGCAATCAATGCTGATGATGGTGACTTGATTGCAGTGCACGATGCAGCACGTCCTTTGCTTTCCGATTCAATTCTTACAAAAGCCATCACAACAGCTAAAGAAAAAGGAAATGCACTTGTCTGTCTTAAGGCAAGAGACACTCTTTTAAAGGGTGATCAGGTTGTAAAGGATTACGTCGACAGATCTGAAATGTATTACGTACAAACACCGCAGATCTTCAGGTATAAAGATTTGAAGAAGGCAATGAAAAAAGCTTATGAAAACAATTTTATCGGTACTGATGAATCAATGCTGATAAAAGAGATTGGCATAGATATAAATATTGTTGAAGGTTCAATGCTCAACTTCAAGGTTACCACGATGACCGATATAGAAATTTTTGAAAAGCTGACCTTCCATAATCAATAGTTTAATTTTAACTTTTTTGCTGCTTCTCCCCGTCAAAACTGTCTCATTTAACTATCCTTATCATTAAATTTATTCTAATAATAAAAAGATTTCAGGAACCTATTCATTTCCTGAAAGTAAAACTACCAGTTAAATTAAAAAAATTTTACTGTGAGTTTTATTCAAATGAAAAAAACAAGGATAACTGCAATGAAAATTAAATATCTTTTTCTGTTGATCTTGCCTCTCGCATTTTTATTCCTATCATTTTCGAGCCTGATTCCCGGAATTAAAATCTTTGATGGGGGAACTGATAGTAAATTCATTTTTCAGTTTAAAGATGACTATAAAGCTGCCTGGAAAACGGTTGATTCGCTGGAACAACAGGGACTCACACGTTCAGCATTGGATGTTGTTAAAGAGATTTATGAAGCGGCGAAGAAGGATAACAACCAGCCGCAGTTCATCAAATCAATTTTCTATAAGCTGAAATACGGTAATTACATTGAAGAGGACAGTCACGTAAAAATTGTTAATGATGTAAAGGCTGAAATAGAAGCTTCTTCATTCCCTGCTAATGCAATTCTTGAATCAATTCTGGCAAATGTTTACTGGCAATATTACCAGAACAACCGGTGGAGATTTCAGCAAAGAACAGAAACTGTAAATTTTGATAATGAAGATTTTCAAACCTGGGACCTTTCAAGGCTTATCAGAGAAATTGTAAAATATTATCACGCTTCACTTGAGCAAAGTGATAAGCTTAAGAAAATTCCTTTGAAAGAATTCGAGGATATTCTCGTTTATGGTACAACGGAACATTCTTATCTCCGTCCGACTTTATATGACCTGCTTGCAAACCAGGCACTTTCCTTTTATGTAAACGATGAAGCGTCAGTCACCGATCCTGTTTACAAGTTTGAGTTAAACAAAAAAGATGATTTCTCGCCAGCTGAAGATTTTGTTGGAATAAAATATTCTACCAGAGATTCACTTTCACTGAAGTTTTATGCAATTCAACTTTACCAGCAGTTGATAGCATTTCATGTTGATGACAAAGAAAAAGATGCATTGATTGATGTTGATCTTGCCAGATTGAATTTTGTGAGAAACAACAGCGTTAATTCTGAAAAAGAAAGCCTGTATATCAATGCAATTATTAAAATGGAGAAGGATTTCAGCAATGTTCCTTATTCTTCTCTAATCTCATTCAACAAAGCGCAGTATTATTACAATGAAGGGATTAAGTATAGTCCTTCAGTTTCAGATGATTACAAATGGGAAATTAAAAAAGCTCTTGAAATCTGTAACACCACAATCGAAAAGTTTCCCGACACATTCGGAGCCAGTGAATGCAAATGGCTTCAGAACCAGATATTACAAAAAAGTTTAAGTCTTCAGACTGAGTATGGGAATATACCCGAAGAACCTTTCCGTTCACTCGTTACTTATAAAAATGTTGATAAGATTTATTTGCGAATTATTCCCTGGAACGAATCATTAACTAAAAAAGAAAAGAACTTAAACGGGCAGCAGCTTGTCAAATTATATTCATCTCAAAAACCGGCGCAGGAATGGTTGGTTGAACTTCCTGATGACAAAGACTACCAGCAGCACAGCGTTGAAATTAAAATGCCTTCACTTTCGTTTGGGCAATATCTGATTCTTGTCGGCACAGACTCCGAATTTTCCTATATAAAAAATGCAGTTGGCTACAGCAAAACGTGGATTACGAACATCAGTTACATTAGAAAGGACACAGGAGAAAACAAAGTTTTATTTTATGCATTGGATAGAAAATCCGGTGACCCATTTGCAAACGTTAAAGTTGAAGTCTGGGGTCAAAAGTATGTGCAGGATGCGAGAGAGTATCAATACTTCAAACTAAAAAGTGGAACAACGAACAGTGAAGGCGGATTTGAATTTAAGAAAGATGATAATCAGTACAATAACTACAAAGTTGTCTTCAGCAAAGGAAAAGACCGTTTCGAATCGCAGAATTTTTATTTCTATTCTTACAATGAAAATACCGGGAAAAGAATAGTTACTTTCTTTTATCTCGACAGGGCAATTTACAGACCGGGTCAGGTTATTTACTTCAAAGGATTGATGATTGATACAGATGGAAAAAAAGACAGCAAGATAATTACCGGAAGAAAAACCACGGTTACTTTTTTTGATGCAAACTATCAAAAAATTGCCGATGCATCATTTACAACAAACGAATATGGAACTTTCAACGGACAGTTTACAATTCCGTTCGGAAAGATTGGCGGACAATATCGAATATCTAATGAGTACGGCTCACAGAATTTTAGAGTTGAAGAGTATAAACGTCCGAAGTTTGAAGTTAAGTTCGACCCTGTAAAAGGAAGCTATTCTTTAAATGATAAAGTAACAACAGAAGGATTTGCCAAAACTTATTCCGGTGCAAACCTGAATGATGTTGATGTAAAGTATAGAGTTGTAAGAACAACTTATTTCCCCTACTATAATTTCAGGTGGCGATGGTACTACAATTGGTATTGGGGCAGAAATAGTGAAATGGAAATAACAAACGGTGTTACTAAAACTGATAAAGATGGAAAGTTTAAAGTTGAATTTGAACTCGTTCCTGATCTTTCAATGCCGAAAGAAACAAAACCGGTTTTCAACTACACTGTTTATGCTGATGTAATTGATGTAACGGGTGAAACTCATACTGCTCAAACTTATGTAAGTGCAGGTTACGTTGCTCTGCTTGCAAATCTAAACATGCAGGAAATAATCAATTCCTATGTAATAAATAAGTATTTGGTTTCAACGACAAACCTTAACAATCAGTTTGAACCAGCACAGGTATCAATTGATATTTATAGATTAAAATCTCCCGAAAGAATTTTCAGAAAAAGATTTTGGTCAAAGCCGGATAAATTTTTGATGACTGAAGAAGAATTTTATAAAAACTTCACAAATGATGTTTATGATGAAGAAAATGAATTCTTCAACTGGGAAAAAGAAGGTAAAGTATTTGGAACAACCTTTACCACTACAGACAGTTCGTTTATATCCTTTAAAAATCAAACGGAATGGCAGCCGGGTAAATATGTTGTT
The DNA here is from genome assembly GCA_029863735.1 of Ignavibacteria bacterium. Next base: position 3,011 of record JAOTUT010000024.1, on the reverse strand, counting down.
ACTCTAAAGACGAAAGACAAAAACGGAACACCTGTTGAGCTGGTTAAATATTTTACTTTGTTTGATCCTGAATCTGACAAAACTCCCCTGAACGAAGCAAGCTGGGTTTATTTTACTGAAAAAAGTTATGAACCCGGAGAGACTGCTACGCTTTACATCGGTTCTGCTGAAAAAGATGTTACAGCACTTTATGAACTAACGTATGATAGCAAAGTAATTAAAAAAGAATGGATCAGTCTTGATGACGAACAGAAGAAATTCGAAGTTCCGATTAAAGAAGAGTACCGGGGAAATCTTGTTGCTCACGTTTCGTTCATTGTTAACAATGAGCCGTATTTAATTTCAAAAGTTATTTCAGTACCGTGGACAAACAAGCAGCTGAAAATTTCTTTTGAAACTTTTCGAAGTAAACTTCTCCCGGGTTCAACCGAAGAATGGAAACTAAAAATATCCGGACCGAATGGTGATGCAATTGCAGCAGAATTACTTGCCTCGATGTATGATGCCTCCCTGGATGTGTTTGCTGCCAACTACTGGGGATTTAATATTTATCCATACTTCTATTCAAGATATAACTGGACAACCGACAACAATTTTCAAAGTATAAGCACGAGATTCTATAATGAAGGCTGGAATGATTACATCAACAGACCATATATCTATTATCCGTATTTAAACAATTTTGGATTTTATTTTTATGGGTATGGTTATAGCGATGGTATGTATTACAGAGGTGGCAGAGATGATATGATGCCAAAAAGTGCTGTTAATGAAGCATTAGCGTTATCGGGCGTTGTGATGGAGGAAAAAGAATCGGCCGGAGAATTATCGAAAGTGACTAACGGTAAAAAAAGAGATAAGGACGAAAGACAGTCATTAACAACTTTGGATAGTATTCAACCAGAACAATCCTTTGAAGGCGTTTCTATTAGAAAAAATCTGAATGAAACAGCATTCTTTTATCCTGAATTAAGGACAAATGAAAAAGGTGAAATAATTATTTCCTTCACAGTTCCTGAAGCATTGACTAGATGGAAATTTATGGGCTTTGCTCTCACGAAAGATTTGAAGAGTGCAATTATTTACAATGAAACTGTAACTCAAAAAGATCTGATGATTATGCCTAACCCGCCAAGATTTTTAAGAGAAGGTGATGAGATTTATTTCACAGCAAAAGTCAGCAATCTTTCGGATAGTTCAATTTCCGGTTCGGCAACATTACAATTGTTTGATGCTTTCACAATGAAACCAGTTGATGCACTTTTTGAAAACACTGATAACATAAAATCATTCTCAACAGAAAAAGGAATGAGCGAAGGCTTAAGCTGGAGACTGAAAGTTCCACTCGGGAAAGTAGATGCTATTGTTTACAGAGTGATTGCAAAATCTGGTGAGTTCAGCGATGGGGAAGAAAATGCACTTCCGATTCTAACCAACAGGATGCTTGTAACTGAAACTCTTCCGCTTCCTGTAAAAGGAAACCAGACGAAAACTTTCCTTCTGAAAAAATTGATGGAAAATAATTCAACAACTTTGCAGAATTATAATTTGACACTTGAGTTCACAGCAAATCCTGCGTGGTATGCTATTCAGGCTTTACCGTATATGATGGAATATCCGTACGAATGTATCGAGCAGGTGTTCAACAGGTTTTATGCAAACAGCATTGCTACACATATTGCAAACTCAAGTCCGAAGATCAAAAAGATATTTGACACGTGGAAAGAAGTTGATAAAGATGCACTTCTCTCAAATCTAGAAAAGAACCAGGAATTGAAGTATGCACTACTTGAAGAAACTCCGTGGGTTCTTGACGCACAGGATGAAAGTGAAAGGAAGCGAAGAGTCGGACTTCTGTTTGACCTTGTAAAAATGGCTGGTGAGCTTGAACGTGCAGAACGAAAAATGCAGGAGATGCAGTATTCAAACGGTGGATGGCCGTGGTTCCCGGGACTTCCTGAAAACCGTTTCATCACTCAGTACATTGTTGTTGGGATGGGACATCTTGAAAGACTCGGAATAAAAGATATAAGAGAAAACGCCGCCATCTGGGAAATGTTAAGGAAAGCAGTTCTTTATACTGATGTAATAATGTACGAAGATTATGAATGGATAAAGAAACATGGAAATCTAAATAAAAAGCACATCGGTTACATTCAGGCACAATATCTTTACGGCAGAAGTTACTATCTTGATATTCCTGTTGATGATAAACACAAAGAAGCTTTTGATTACTGGAAAGGACAGGCACAAACTTACTGGTTGAGTAACAATAAATATATGCAGGGAATGATTGCACTTGCACTTTACAGACTATATGATGCAAAGACTGCAAAAAATATAATCAAATCGATAATTGAAAACGCAGTGTTCAATGATGAAATGGGAATGTACTTCAAGGAAGAATGGGGATGGTGGTGGTACCAGGCACCGATTGAAACTCAGGCACTGCTGATTGAAGCAGTTGATGAAATTACAAAAGACCAGGAATCTGTTGACCTGATGAAAATCTGGCTGTTGAAACAAAAGCAGGTTCAGGATTGGAAAACAACCAAAGCAACTGCAGAAGCCTGCTATGCACTTTTACTGAGAGGAACAGACTGGCTTGCGGATACTAAAATGCCCGATATAAAAATTGGCGGACAGATGCTTAACCTACTTAACAATCCGGATATTCATATTGAAGCAGGAACGGGATATTTCAAAACTTCGTGGAAAGGTGAAGATATAAAACCTGAAATGGGTGAAGTAACTGTAACGAACAACAATAATGTTGTTGCGTGGGGTTCACTCTACTGGCAGTATTATGAACAGCTTGATAAAATTACTCCAGCTGAAACCCCGTTGAAGATCAATAAGCAATTGTTTTTAGAATTGGATTCTCCGACTGGAAAGAAGATTACACCAGTTACCGAAGATACAAAGCTAAAGCCGGGTGATTTGATAAAAGTAAGAATTGAAATAAGAGTTGACCGCGATATGGAATTTGTTCATATGAAAGATATGCGTGC
>JAOTUT010000368.1 GCA_029863735.1 Ignavibacteria bacterium | reverse complement strand
ACCTGGGAGAAAATAGTCGGTGGTCCCCAATATGATGAAGCGTATTCTATTAGTCAGATAAGTGATGGTGAATATATAGTAACCGGATATACCAAATCATTTGGAGCTGGAAATTCGGATATCTGGCTATTAAAATTTAAAAAGAATCCACCACCTGAAATTACCGTCATTTCCCCTAACGGTGGTGAGCATTGGATGATGTGGGATACTGTTCAGGTTGAATGGTCAGCGACAGGAGTTGATAGCGTAAAAATAGAATTAAGTCTCTCCGAAGGGATTGAATGGATGACAATAGCAGAATCATTTCCAAACACAGGAACCTTTGATTGGTTCGTGCAAGCTCCTTTCACATCGTGGTACTGCCTGATGAAAATTAGTGACGTAAGTGATAGCATGGTCTTCGACATAAGTGACACAACTTTTACAATTGATATGTTCCCTTCTGTTGAAGATTCTTCAAATTCATTACCAACAGAGTTTACTCTATATCAAAATTTCCCCAACCCATTTAATCCTGTAACTAGTATTCAGTATGTAGTAAGTAGTTTACAATTTGTAACATTAAAAGTTTATGATGTTTTAGGAAATGAAATTGCAACTTTGGTAAATGAAGAGAAACAGCCCGGCACTTATGAAGTTGAGTTCAATACATCATCCATTAAACATCTTCCATCTTCCGGAATTTACTTCAATCAACTTCGTGCAGGAAACTTTGTTGAAACAAAAAAAATGGTTTTGCTGAAGTAAAATTTGTCTGAGAATTTGTCCCATTGTAACCTCTACCAGATACTAATCCTTTAAATATAGTATTGACTCGGAATATCTATATAAGTATAATTATTACACAATTAACAAATATTCATATATCACAAGGAGAAACATATGAAATACACAATTCTACTTTTAGTCATTGGAATTTTTCTAATAATAATACCAATAAACATTTCTCAGCCCGATTTTAATGGCTCAAATCCCGGTTGCGATGGTTCTGGCTGCCACACGTTGGAGGATGGACTCGTATCTGTAGAAGCAACAGGTTTAGATGTTGCAATTACGGTCAATACAACTTCTACAGTTGCCGGTGAATTGGTTGATGCGAGCGGCACTGTTGTAGCAGTAAATAATTCAACAGGAAATAATCCGTTTACGCTCACAGCACCAGGTCCTGGAGTTTATACTGTTAATGCAGGATTTAAAAATCCTAACCCACGCAGGTGGGATTCTGTAGTTGTTAACATCAGCTTAACGAATATTGGTGAGTATCCCTCAAACCCAACAGTATTTAAGTTGTATGATAACTATCCGAATCCATTCAATCCTTCAACTACTATAAGATATTCGATTCCTGAAGCTTCATTCACAACACTTATAGTTTATGATGCCTTAGGTAATGAAGTCTCATCTTTAGTTAACGAAACTAAATCCGCAGGTACGTTTGAAGTTATATTTGACGCTAAAAATTTATCCAGTGGTATTTATTATTACACACTGCAGTCCGGTTCAATTACTGAAACAAAGAAAATGATACTTACGAAATAAGCTTTCTATTTCTCAATGCGTCCTTGCTGAATCATTAAACTGCGGGGACGCAACGAGAAAATCTTTGTCAAAGTAATCACTCTTTCTTAAATTTAAACAAATAAAATCATTCACTTGGAGATCAGATGAAATCAGCGATCATTATTATTCTATTATCCCTTAATTTATTAGCACAGGACAATACGATCTATATCCGCGATCATGAAGTAAAACTTGGAATGGATATGATGGAAGTTTGGGATATTCTGGGTCCGGATTATAATGTTATAGAAGACGATGCCGGTAATTTTTTTGTATCAGATAATAAGGATAGTCCTGTATGCGTGGTTTATTTCAAAAATGAAAAAGCTGTAAAAATTATAAAAGATTGGGGAACAACTTATAAAACAAATGCCGGACAGATCTTCAAATCATTATGGATTATTCTTAAAGAGCATGAAAAGGATTTAAATAGCGTTAAAATTGTCCCGCAGCAATCTTATAGTTCGCAAGGTGATAAAAGCAGTATTCTTATTTACATTACGGAAAACAGATATCTAGAAATTACTATTAAGTTTAATGTAACCATCTTAGAAGTACTTGAAGATAAAGAATCTTAAAAACTGAATTGAAGTGAAAACTGATTAGCATTGCCAAGTCCAAGAGAAAAAGGCGTGTAAGCATAATCAAACCTTAAACTACCCCATGCAATTCCTATTCCGGCAGTGAAACCTTTTGCCTCGTAACCTGTCTGATAACCTGCACGTGCAGCAAAAGTTTCGTTATACATTACTTCCCCGCCGGCATTTATGTGAAAGTCGTCAGCATCAAGATATTTTTGCAATTCACCTGTAACTATAAATTCAAGTTTTGCTGCCGGAAGATTATAATTGTATGCTCCTCCTAAACTGATATCCAACGGAAGTTTTGTCCCTACTGTGTTTAAAGCATTCATCGAGCCGATATTTCTTATTGCAGTTGATGCAGTTAGTCCTTTAACAGGAGTGAAATAATTCAACCCAAAGTCAAGTCCGTAACCTGTTGATTGATCGTTAAGAATTCCTTCATATATATATTTCACTGTTGTTCCAAAATCAAGATCCTCAATTACTTTAAAACCTGAAGATAGGCTCATGAAAAAATAGTTCGCGTTAAATGTTGATATTGCTTC
>JAOTUT010000023.1 GCA_029863735.1 Ignavibacteria bacterium | reverse complement strand
TTAATCGCATTTATTCTCTTTCTGATTCTTACAACTTTATTTCGAATATTCCTGAAATTAATTTTCAAAGTTGGAATTAAACTTGACGGAGCATTAAACCGACGAACTGTGATTGTGGGAACGGATGATGAAGCAGTTCAGATTGCTGAAAAAATTAAATTGCAAAAAGCTGATTTACATAGCTTCATCGGATTGATAGGCAAAACTCATTCGGAAATTGGAAATCAAGTAAATGGTTTTAAAGTGGTAGGCAGTATTGGCAACATTAAAAATGTATTTTCGGAAAAGAAGATTAATGAAGTAATTTTTTCGTCAGAAGAATTATCATATGCGGATATGATGTCCATAGTCTCTGCAAGTAAAAATATCAACGTTGATTTCAAGATCGTTGGCTCGGATATGAACTTTGTCGTTGGAAAGAGTTCTGTGTCGATGCTTGATGATATTCCATTGGTTGAAATTAATTATAACATTTCTAATCCAACAGTTCAAACGATTAAAATAATATTCGATTATGGACTGGCTTTCTCAGTTTTGTTTTCCTTTTATCCTTTTATATATTTAATAACGAAGCTATCGGGTAAAGAAACAGATTTCAGGAAACTTGTTTTATCGGTTCCAACTGTAATTACTAAGAAAAATAGCTTTGTTGGTCCAAAGAAACCACTTAAATTCGAGAATGAAGTACTTGGGAAAACCGGACTGACCGGGTTGTGGTATATTGATGAGGGAACATTTACAGATTCTCAAAAACTTGATTTCTACTATGTGAAAAACCAGAATATCTGGTTGGATCTGGAAATACTAGGTAAAACTCTGAACAAAATGTGGAGTAAATAGAATTAATTATGGGTAAAACAATTTTAGATTTTGAAAAGCCTGTCTTTGAACTTGAGCAGAAGCTTGAGGAAATGAAAAAATCTTCAAACAGACTTGGAATTGAAAAAGAAATTTCTCGAATTGAATCCAAAGTTTCACAACTTAAGGAAGAACTTTACAAAGACCTTTCGCGCTGGCAGCGTGTTCAATTAGCCCGACATCCTGATCGTCCGTATACTCTTGATTTTATAGATCTTATGACCACAAATTTTACTGAATTACATGGCGACAGGCATTACCGTGATGATAAAGCAATTGTTGGAGGATTCGCTCAGCTGGATGATTATAAAGTTATGATTATCGGTCATCAAAAAGGAAGAGATACAAAGTCGAATGTTTACAGAAATTTTGGAATGGCAAATCCTGAAGGTTACAGAAAAGCTTTACGTTTGATGAAGCTTGCAGAAAAATTCGATAAGCCTGTCATTACTATGCTCGATACCCCTGGTGCTTATCCTGGGCTTGAAGCTGAGGAAAGAGGGCAGGCAGAAGCAATTGCCAGAAACTTGTTTGAGATGAGCAGACTTCGCGTACCTATTATTGTTTGTATTATCGGTGAAGGTGCAAGCGGCGGCGCATTAGGGATTGGTGTTGGTGATAGAATTTTAATGTTTGAGAATTGCTGGTATTCAGTTATAAGTCCTGAATCTTGTTCAAGTATTTTGTGGAGGAGCTGGGATTATAAGGAACAAGCTGCCGAAGCACTCAAGCTTACAGCAACAGATCTCCTCGAACAGAAAATTATTGACAGGATAATTCCCGAACCATTAGGTGGCGCACATAAAAATCCCAAGAAGGCTGCAGATAATCTTAAAGCAGCATTGCTTGAGGAGTTAGCTGAATTAGTTAAAATTAAAAAAGACAAACTTGTTCAAAACAGAATTGACAAATTTGGCAGCATGGGTCCATACACCGAATAATTTATTCTACCCAATCGAGAAACATTAGTAATATTTCAATCCCGATGTGTTCGGGATTTTTTATTTTAAGGCAACAAATTTTGAAAATTTCTTTTAATGCTGATACATAAAACCACACTGAGAGTCCGTTACGCAGATACCGATCAGATGCAGTACGCTTACAATGGAAAATATTTTGAATATTTTGAAGTTGGCAGAACTGAAATGATGAGAGAACAAGGATTAACTTACCGCACAATTGAAGCTAATGGATACCAGATGCCTGTGTATGAGGCATTGCTGCAATTTAAAAATCCTGCTTTTTATGATGAATTGTTGGAGGTTGAAACACGAGTAGAAAAGATGCCCCAGGCTAAAGTTCACATTGACCATACAATTCGCAATATGGAAAGGAACATTGTAATTGCTGAAGGTTATATTGAACTTGCTTTCATAAAATCGGATACAAAAAAAATAACACGTGCACCTGATTTTTTCACCAGCGCATTAAAAAAATATTTCGGGGAATAGTTGGAAACATACATCAAAGAAATTATTCGCAGGGCACTTGATGAGGATATTCAGTCTGGTGATGTTACTACTCAAGCTACTATTCCAAATAGTGTTTTTGGAAAAGGAAAATTCCTGGTTAAAGCAAATGGTGTAATTGCCGGAATTAATATCGCTAATAATGTTTTTGAAATGATTGACGATACAATTGAGCTTAAAATTTTAATTCCAGATTCAAATCGGGTCAGCATAGGAAATATTGTTGCAGAAGTTGAAGGCAAAGCATCTTCAATTCTGACTGCAGAAAGAACCGCATTAAATTTTCTGCAGCGAATGAGTGGCATTGCGACACTTACTAATACATTCGTTGAAAAAATAAAGCACACAAAAGCAAAAATTCTTGACACAAGAAAAACTGCTCCCGGTCTTCGACTACTTGATAAAGAGGCTGTAAGATTAGGAGGCGGAACAAATCATCGCATAGGTCTTTTTGATTTATTTTTGATAAAGGACAATCATATAGAAATTGCTGGATCAATTACCAGTGCCGTAGAGGCATGCAGAAACTTTCAGCAGAAGAAAAATTCAAATCTCAAAATTGAAGTCGAAACTAAAAATCTCGAAGAAGTAAAAGAAGCTATTTCCAGTAAAGTTAATATCATTATGCTTGATAACTTCACCAGTGATTTGATGAGGAAAGCTGTTGATCTGGTAGATGGAAAATGTTTGGTGGAAGCATCGGGCAATATAAATATAGATAATGTGAAAGAAGTTGCTGAAACGGGAGTTGATTTTATTTCTGTTGGTGCTTTAACTCATAGTGTAAAAGCTCTTGATATTTCACTCGAAGTTGAACAAATAAGATAAACAACCCTGATGTTTGATAAGCTAAAGGAGCTAACAAAAGATACTGCCATATATGGTATTAGCACTATGGTGGGAAGATTTTTAAATTTCATACTCGTTCCTCTTTACACAAATATTTTTCTTCCGGCAGACTATGGAATAATTCAACTTATCTATGCCTACACGGCCATTCTGAATATCGTGTTTATTTATGGTCTCGATTCTGCTTACCTAAAGTTTGCGTCTTTTAAAGACATTGGTGATGAGAAAGATAATTTTTCGACACCATATATTGCTGTTTTTCTTACTTCTCTTCTCATCAGCTTTCTGATCATAATCAATAAAGAAGCAATTAGTATTTCTTTAGGAATTCCTTCTGACTACTCTAATCTGATTTATCTTGCTGCAGCAATTTTATTTTTAGATGCGAATGTAGTTATTCCTTTTCTTAAATTACGCCTTGACCGCAAAGCAAAAATATTTTCGCTATTCAGAGTTATCAACATTTCTGTAAATATTATTCTCAATGTTTATTTAATTTTAATTCATCATTGGGGGATAGAAGCAATTCTGATAAGTAACTTGGTTGCGTCTGCTGTTTCATTGATGCTGGTGTCGATTACTATAGTTAAAAATTTCAAACTAAAGTTTCATTCAGTGCTCTTCAAACGATTGCTGAAATTTGGATTACCTTTTCTTCCTGCAGGATTTGCAGTAATGCTTGTTCAGGTTATAGATGTTCCTATTCTCGAAAAACTGACTGATCTGAAAACCGTCGGAATTTACAAAGCAAACTACAAGCTTGGCATTTTTATGATGCTATTCGTGAATATGTTTCAATTTGCATGGCAGCCATTCTTCCTTCAAAATGCAAAAGAGTCAAATGCAAAAGAAATGTTTTCCAAAATTTTAACTTATTTTACTTTGGTGGGAAGCATAATCCTGGTTGTTCTTTCTCTATTCATAACTGATATCGCACAATTGAAAATTGCTGGTTTCTCTCTTCTTGGTCCTCAATATTGGGCAGGGCTACAAATTGTGCCGATTATTTTACTTGCTTACTTAATTAACGGAATGTATTCAGTGTTTAGTGCAGGAATTTACATAGAAGAAAAAAGTAATTATGTTCCTTTATTAACAGGTGCTGGTGCTTTAGTTAATGTGGCTGCGAATTTTCTTTTGATCCCGGTTCTTGGTATTATCGGAGCAGCTTTAGCGACACTTGCAAGTTATATTGTTATTGCAGCAGGTTATTATTTTGTCACACAAAAATTTTATAATGTAAAATATGAGTTGAACAGAATCGGTCATATTTTTATTGCGATCATTCTAGTTGGACTTATATATTACTATCTGCTTGCAACAGGAAACTTATTATTTCCGTATAAGTTGATATTATTAATATTATTCATTCTCTACATTTATTTTGTAGCTGTAAATCGTGATGAAATAAATTTGATAAAGAAAAAGTTTGCAGAAAGTCTAAAGAAGAAAAATTAGTGGAACCACAAGTAGAAATTAAATTCAAGAGACTCAGAATTGGATTAAACAACATCCCGTTGCCTTCTTATGCAACAAAAGGCAGTGCCGGAATGGATATTTATGCAGCACTTGAAAAACCGGTTACAATTTCTCGTGGCGCTATTGAAATGGTTCCAACTAATATTTCTGTTGAAATTCCTGATGGATATGAAATTCAAGTTAGACCAAGAAGCGGGCTTGCTGCTAAACATGGAATTGGAATTTTAAACTCCCCCGGAACAGTTGATTCAGATTACAGAGGGGAAATAAAAATAATAATTGTTAACTTTGGTAAAGAAGATTTTGTAATTCAACCTGCCGAGAGAATTGCTCAACTCGTCGTGTCAAAAGTCTACACGGCAAAATTTATTGAAACAAACGATCTAAATAATACCTCAAGAGGCGAGGGAGGCTTCGGGCATACCGGTCGTTGAACTGGATCTTCTGATCAAATAAGTTAGATTAAATTTACTTTTGTTCAGCGAAAGATTTTACAACTCACTGCTGAGCAATTTCAATCTTTGATATATTAATAATGGCAGAATTCATTCACCTTCATAACCATAGTCATTACAGTCTTCAAGATGGTGCCTGCACTGTTGATGGTCTGATTGGTGCTGCAAAGAAATTCAATATGAAATCCGTTGCACTCACTGATCATGGTGTTTTGTACGGAATTATTGAATTTTATAAAAAAGCTGTTAGGGAAGGAATCAAACCCATACTTGGAATGGAGGCTTATGTTGTCAATGAAGGTAATCGGTTTGAGAGAAAGAGTTCCCAGTCAAATGGAATGGGGAAGAAAAGAAAAAATTACAATCATCTTATTCTGCTTGCAAAAAATAAAGAAGGTTACAAAAATCTAACTAAACTCTCCACACTTGGACACACAGAAGGCTTTTACTACCGGCCAAGAATTGATCTTGATCTTATACGAAAATACCGTGAGGGTTTGATTTGCACTTCTGCGTGTGCTGGTGGTGTTGTTTCAACTCACATTGTTCGTGGTGAGTACGATAAGGCAAAGGAAGTTGCCAGAACTTACAAAGAAATTTTCGGCGATGATTTTTATCTCGAAATTCAGAATCATAATATGGATGTAGAGAAACCGATTCTTGAATACATGCCAAAGATCGCAAAAGAATTGGGTATTAAATTGGTTGCAACAAATGATTGTCACTACATCGGTGCTGATCATGCAATTGCTCATAACATCCTTCTTCTTCTTGGTGATAAAATGGGAGAAGACTATACCAACCTTCGTTATGGCACTGATCAGGTGTATTTCAAATCAGCTGAAGAAATGGTAAAGCTTTTCAGCAATTATGGTGAAGCATTAGAAAGTACACTTGAAATTGATTCCAAGATTGATTTAAAGCTTAATTTTGATGATTATCATTTTCCTAATTTTCCAATTCCAGAAAACTATTCGGCAAAAACATCTGACGAATATTTTGAACTACTTGCATGGAAAGGTCTGGAGAAAAAAAAGCTAGAGTTGACAAAAGAAGTTGAAGAGCGATTCAGGTACGAAATTGAAACTATTAAAAAGATGGGGTTTTCTGGTTACTTTCTTGTTGTGCAGGACTTTATCAATTCAGCAAAAGAAAAAAATATTCCCGTTGGACCGGGCAGAGGAAGTGTTGCCGGCAGCCTTGTTGCCTATGCTCTGGGAATAACCAATATCAATCCACTTGAATATAATCTTCTGTTTGAAAGATTTCTTAATCCCGAACGAAAATCAATGCCGGATATTGATGTGGATTTTGCAGATGATCAAAGAGGAGAAGTGATTGATTACGTTCGTAAAAAATATGGCGATAATAGTGTAAGTCAGATTATCACTTTTAACCGGCTTTCTTCAAAAGCTGTTATCAGAGATGTTGCCCGGGTTTTGAAAATTCCAATACCGACAGTAAATAATATCACAAAACACATTCCATCAAAATTTGGAAAAGTTTATTCGATTGACCAATCGCTTAAAGAAGTTTCCGAATTAAAGTGGGTAAAAGATTCTGAAGAACCCCAGATTAAGGAATTAATAAAACACGCACGCATTCTTGAAGGAATGAATAGAAACGCTTCAAAACATGCTGCAGGTGTTGTTATTACTCCCGGTGAAGTTAGTGAATATGTTCCACTTGCAAACGCAGTTTCGCAGCAGGAAATTGTTACTCAATACAATATGAAAGACATCGAGAATGTTGGTCTGCTGAAGATGGACTTTCTTGGATTGAGAACTTTAACGATAATACGAGATACGATTGCTCTTGTAAAGAAAAACTATGATGTGGAAATTAATATTGATGAGATTTCATTTGATGATCAAAAAACATATCAGCTTTTTACAAAAGGACAAACAACCGGCATATTTCAATTTGAATCTCCTCCAATGCGGGAGTATCTTAAAAAACTTCAGCCGACAAGTTTGAGTGACCTTGCTGCAATGAATGCACTTTATCGGCCTGGTCCAATGGAATTTATTGATGACTTCATAGACAGGAAATTCGGCAAAAAGAAAGTTGAATATCTACATCCGATTCTTGAAGAAATTTTAAAAGAAACCTATGGAATAATTGTTTACCAGGAACAGGTGATTCAAATTGCAAACAAAGTGGGGGGCATCAGTCTAGCTGAAGCTGATATCCTCAGAAGAGCAATGGGAAAAAAAGATCTTCTGGCAATGAAGGAACAAAAAACTAAATTCATTAAAGGCGCAATTGAAAATAAAATTCCTAAAAGAATTGCCGAAGAAATTTTTAATGCCATAGATAAGTTTGCCAATTACGGATTCAATAAAAGTCATGCAGTTGCATACAGTTATATTGCTTATCAGACTGCTTATCTCAAAGCACATTACACAGCGGAATTTCTGGCAGCAAACCTGACCAATGAATTTATAAATACTGATAAGGTAACAAAGTTTCTTGAGGATTGTCGAAGACTTAAAATAGAAATCCTGCCACCGGATGTGAACAATCCTTCAGTCAATTTTGATGTAGTGGATGGTAAAATACTTTTTGGTCTCTCAGCAATAAAGAATGTTGGTAAAGGTGCCGTCGAAGAGATTATCAAATCAAGAAATAACAATGAAAGAGATTTCACAAGCATTTATGACTTCTGTCTGAATGTTGATAACAGAATTGTAAATAAACGTGCGTTGGAGGGTTTAGTAATAGCAGGTGCGTTTGATTCAACAAATAAAAACAGAGCATCACTATTTAATTCGGTTGAATTGGCACTTGATCATGCACACAAAGTTCAAAACTCAAAACTTGCTTCGGGGGATAGTCTGTTCAATGAAACTTCTGAGATTATCGTTCCGGATCCGGCGTTAATTGAAGCGGATGATTGGAATGAAAAAGAAAGATTAGCCAAAGAGCGTGAAGTAGTTGGTTTCTATATTACCGGACATCCTCTCACAAAATTTGAAGTTGAATATAAATCATTTGCTAATTTCCATATTGGCGAAGTCGAAGAAAACGAAGAGATTGAAAATGTTCGTGCCTGTGGAGTGATCACATCTGTCAGAAAAAAAATTGATAGAGCAGGAAACGAAATGGCATTTTTCAACATTGACGATTTTACTGGTTCGTGTGAGTGCCTGATGTTCTCAAAAGTCTTTGTAGATTACGGAAAATATGTTCAAAAGGAAGAACCGGTTTTTGTAGTAGGTAATCTTGAGAGCAGCGGTGATACTGTAAAGATGCAAGTCAGTAAACTTTTACCAATAGATGTGGCAAGGAATGAATTATCGGGAAGCATAAGAATTAATGTTGTAAAAGAAAAAGTTCCTCCTGAAAAATTACACGAGCTTCAATCAATTTTAAAAAATAATTCCGGGAAGATTCCTGTGTTCATTCAGCTTTTTTCGAACTGCAGCAGAAGCTCAGTTTACGCTTTAAAGAATAGCAGAGTTGATTTATCATCTGAGTTGTTTTCTAAACTAACCGAGTTATTTGGCGAAGATTCTTTTCAATTAATTCCTAAATAAAAACTTTTTATTTAGGTCTCTCGTTTCTTAACTTATTTGTGAGACTTTTACCTATTTTGTATTATTACATCAACTATTAATTCATTATTTCATCATCTATGGATAAAGAAGAAAATAAAAAACTTTGGGCGCTTATTTTAGGAGCTTCATCAGGTTTTGGTGGCGCTACTGCTATAAAGCTTGCTGAAGATGGATATAATATCATCGGTGTGCACCTTGATAGACAAGCTACAATGCCCAATGTTGAAAAGATTATTAGCCAGATTAAATCCTCTGGCAGAGAATCATTGTTTTATAATGTGAATGCTGCAGATCAATTCAAGAGAACTGAAATTATAACAGAACTTAAATCAAAGCTTAATGATCAGCCTGTTATAAAAGTTATATTGCATTCACTTGCATTTGGAACATTGAAGAGCTTTGTACCAAAAAAATCTGATGAGCAGCCAATTACTCATGCTCAAATGGAAATGACTTTGGATGTAATGGCTCATTCGTTGGTTTATTGGGTTCAGGCAATTTATTTGGCTGGTCTTCTGGCAAAAAAAGGAAGAATATTTGCGATGACAAGTTCAGGAAGTCACTCAGCAATTCCATATTATGGTGCAGTATCTGCAGCTAAAGCAGCACTTGAATCACACATAAGGCAGTTAACAGTTGAACTTGGTCATATGGAAATTGGCACAACTGCTATTATGGCCGGAGTTACTGATACTCCCGCGTTAAGGAAAATCCCAGGCAATCAGGAAATGATTAATGTTGCGGAAATCAAAAACCCAAGAGGAAGATTAACAACACCTGAAGATGTTGCTAAGATTATCTCTCTTTTAAGCAGAGATGGAGGCGAATGGATCAGCGGAGGAATGATAAACGCTGATGGCGGTGAAGATATAGTAAGCTACACCGGAAAAAGAACATAACTCAACTCTATTATCTAAAGGATTGTAAAAATGAAAACTGTTGAAATTACAGATGATAATTTTGAAACTGAAGTAATTAAATCAGACAAACCAGTGCTGATCGATTTTTGGGCTGTGTGGTGCGGACCCTGCAAACTGATTGCTCCAATAGTGGAAGAATTATCAACTGAGTATGAAGGCAAAGTAAAAATTGGCAAACTGGATGTTGATTCCAATCAGCAAACCTCAATTAAATTTGGTGTACGCAGTATTCCTACGTTGCTACTTTTTAAAGATGGAAAACTTAAAGACACCATAATCGGAGCTGTTCCGAAAAGTAAAATACTTGAAAAGCTTGACGCAGCTCTTTAAGCATCAAATCAATCTGATAAAATAATTTTTTCTATATGAAGAAAATCCTGATTAGTGATTCCGTTGATAAAAAATGTACGGAAATTCTGAAGTCTACCGGTTTTGATGTAAACTATAAAATCGATTTTTCAAAGGAAGAGTTATTATCAGTAATCGCTGATTACAATGCGCTGGTTGTAAGAAGCTCAACTCAGGTTGATGCTGAACTGATTGAAAAGATGGATAAGATGGAAGTAGTTGGGAGAGCTGGTACAGGTGTTGATAATATTAATGTAAAGGCAGCAACACGCAAAGGTATTCTTGTAATGAACACTCCCGGCGGAAATACAATTTCGGCTGCGGAACATACGATGGCTCTGATGCTTGCAGCGGCAAGAAAAATTCCACAAGCAAATATTTCTCTTCACCTGAAAAAATGGGACCGCAAAAGATTTCAGGGAAGTGAATTATTCGGGAAGACACTTGGGCTGATTGGAATAGGAAAGATAGGAAAAGAAGTTGCCATAAGAGCCAGTGCATTCGGAATGAAAGTAATTTCCTTCGACCCGCTTGTGTCTGCTGAAGCAGTATCTGATTTGCAAATACAACTCGTGCCTCTTGATGATATCTGGGAAAAAGCAGATATTATTTCTGTTCACACTCCGTTAAATGACCGTACAAAAAATTTGATTTCATATAAAGAGCTTGCAATGTGCAAATCAGGTGTTGTTATAATTAATTGTTCTCGTGGCGGTATTGTAAATGAGAAAGATCTTCTGAAAGCCTTGAAAGAAGGAAAAGTATCGGCTGCTGGTTTGGATGTTTTCGAAACAGAACCACCTGATTTTGGAATTGGATTAATTCAACATCCTTCTGTAGTATCCACTCCACATCTTGGCGCTTCAACTGAAGAAGCACAGCAAAAAGTTGCAATCCAGATAGCCAAACAAATAGTTGATTATTTTAATAATGGATCTCCTTCTGGTGCCATTAATGCATCAGCTTTGAAAGAAATTACCAACGAAAACCTTAAAGCGTTCGTAAAACTTGCAGAAGTATTAGGAAAGCTGCTTTCCCAGGTTAGGAAGGATTCATTAATAAAAATTAGTATAAGCTATAGCGGGGAATTATTCCGAAGCTCTACGAAATTATTATCTGCTGCTCTGCTTAAAGGATTTCTTTCGGAAGAGGTGGATGCAACAATCAACTTTATTAACTCACCTGTTTTAGCTGATGAAATGGGAATTGTTCTGGAAGAAATTAATTCAACGGATCATCGCGACTATCTCAATCTTATCGAAGCAAAAATTTTTACTGATTCAGGAGAATGGAAATTTTCAGGTACTGTCTTCGGCAACAACGATTTGAGAATAGTTGAAATAAATAATTATCAAATCGAGTTCAAACCTGAGGGCAACATTTTAATCTATAAAAATATTGATAAACCTGGTATGCTCGCTTCAGTCAGCAGGGAGTTATCTTTATCAAATATTAACATCGCAAGTCTTTCACTTGGAAGAAAATCAGAGGGTAATCTTGCTTTAGCAGTTGTAAATATTGACACACAACTTAATGAAGAAATCAGAAATTCAATTTCCTCGATAGAAGGCATAAAAGATATTTATACGGTTTGTATCTAATTTTAGCGGAAAATTACATCTCTTGACATTGTTGACAAAAAAATGTATCTCTTTTCATGAAATAATTAAATATCTAACGCTTGACAGAGAAAATCAGTAGTGTTATTTTGGTTGAGTGTTATAATAATTTTTAAGTTTAATTGTCTTAGATCTTAACAATTTTATAATATTTAAAGATTTGTTTAAAGTATCTTTCTTAATTAATCATCCATAAATAAATAATAGGAGAGTAGCATGTATAAATTTACAGCTCTACTCATTACTGTTCTCTTGCTTGGGTTCAGTTTAACTTTTGCTCAGAATGCTCGAAATA
>JAOTUT010000367.1 GCA_029863735.1 Ignavibacteria bacterium | reverse complement strand
AAATCCTTCTGAAATAATTTTACTCCTCGATCATAAAGTTCAATCTCTGTCCAGCAGCTTACACCAAACCAGACAATTACATATTTCTTTAATGCTATAGCTATGTGCATTCCGAGAGAATCACCTGTAACTATAATATCTGGAATACTTTCATAGCATATACCTCGCCTTAATCCTTCTATAGTTGGCGTGTTAATTATCTTTCCCTTGAAGTGTGAATAAATTTTCTTATTTCGTTCAGTATCTTCGAGTCCGCCAAGTAAGACAATCTTATATTTCTTTTTTAAAAGTTGTTTTATCAAATAGATATTCTGATCAATTGTCATTTTTTTATTAGGATAAAGCTCGGAGCAGCCAGTATTAAAACCTATGACTTTATCTTTTTTATGAATACCAACTTTCTTTTTATACTTTTCTATGAATAGTTCTTCTTCTTGACTGAATTCATAGATATACTCTTCTCTTTTATAATCAAGTTCGAATGTCTCTGCCAAATAATCCTGGCCAGTTCGTTGATTGAGTTTAAACTTGAAGTGATCATCCATACCAAGCCGAAAGTTATAATATGCTCCTTTATTGACAGGAATAATTTTTCCATCCTGATTTAATCCAAA
Organism: Ignavibacteria bacterium; assembly: GCA_029863735.1. The sequence goes on along the minus strand of JAOTUT010000367.1, from coordinate 2,080 downwards.
TCCTAGTTTGTGTTCACTTGTAAGACTATTTAACAAAGCACAGGATTGCTGAGATTTATCAACATTTAAAACATAATCAAAGTTCATTTGCTGAAGAATCAGAATCGAAGCAGCATCAAATGTATAAATATGATCTATCAATGGATTATTTAATAAGAGCGGAGCAGCGTTTTTAAGAGTAACCCAATAAATAGTTGAATCAGGGAATTTTCTTTTAATTCCGGGCAGTTGTGCTGTTGTCATTAGCACATCACCCATCGCATCAAGGTTTAGGATGAGAATTTTAGTGCCAACAGGAATATTATCTTTACATCCGTCCTCCCAACAGTTATGGTCAGGAAAACAAGGTTTGTAACCAGAGAATCTTTTACAAGATGGAACTTCTTGAGACATAATTTAATCCATCAACCATTTATTTGTAATTTTGATATAGCTTTGTTTGCTTATTCTCTACAAAATTAAACATAATTATTCTCATTATCAGAAATAAAAATCTTAATGCCTTACAGAATACTACAATTCAGCTTTGGTGATGGTTATGCTGGAAGCGCCAAGATGGCAATATTCAGTTCTTCTGCTTTAATCGAAAAAGGGCATAATGTAAAATTATTTGTTTCAAAAGATTCTTTAACAAAAAAAAGAGCACTGGAAAAAGGAATCCCAATTGTTGAACTTGATAGCAGACAGAAGGCTTCTTTGCTAGTACAAGATGTCATTAAAAATTTAGGAGAAGAAAAAGCCGATTTTGCTGTAGCTTATCATTCACAAGATCGAAAAGTTGTTATTAAGCTTAAGTCAAAATTCAGAAAAGATATTATCAGCGTTGCGTACAGACAGAATATTTCGTTAAGTACACCTATAATCGGATCATTGATTTATAATAAATATTTTGATTTTATGATAGCATGCAGCCGTGGTGTTGCCGAAAGTTTGATAAAGGAAGGAATTAAAAAAAATAAAGTTCACGTGATACATAATACAACTGAGATACCCGATGATATATCAAAAATAACTGGCAACAACATACGAAATCAATTTGGACTAAAAGATAAAATAGTTTTGGGAATATCAAGCTGGTTCCATAAAGAACGAAAAGGTTTTGATATTTTATTTGAAGCATTCTCAAAACTGGACCAGAATTTTGTGTTACTGATCATCGGAATTCCAAAAGAAAATCAAAAGGAAGTTCTTGAATATGCTTCTACATTTGGCGTCTCTGCGGATAAAATATTAATGCCCGGTTTCATTGATAATATTTATGAATACTACAAAGCTATGAATATCTTTCTACTACCTTCACGCTCGGAAGGATTCTCTTTAGCCTTACTCGAAGCTGCTGCTTCTGGTCTACCCATAATAGCATCAAATATTCCGGGAAATGATGAATTTATTGAGCATGGTAAAAACGGATTACTTTTTGACATTTCAAAACCGGATGAACTTACTCAAGATATTTTGAAGTTAGCAAATCATCGCAAGCTTGTAGAAGAATTTGGAATCTCTGCAAAAGATTCGTTTAATAAAGATTATACATTAGATAAGTATTCCGAAAAACTTATTAAGTTTTTCGATGAAGCTTATTTATCAAAGAAAATATAAAATCTACTTCGTAAATCTCATCAACTTATCTACTTCAGTCAAAACCTTTTCAATTGGCAATTCAAGCATACACTCGTGATTGAAAGGACAAACCAGTTTAGTGCATATTATGCAGTGAAGATCTGAATGAATGACGTACGAAGAATTTTCTGAATAGGGACGGTGTGCTTTAGGATTAGTTGGACCGAAAATACCAAGAGTAGGTTTACCGAGAGCGGCAGATACATGCATCGGACCTGAATCGTTTGCAATAATTAAATCACATTTTTCCATCAATGCAGATAACTCACCGAAAGTAGATTTTGGAGCCATTAGTGGTGTAGGGCTCAAACCTTCAGAAATCTTCTTTGAATCATTTTCGTCTCCGGGACCCCACAGTATTAAAAATTGCACTTTATACTTTTTCTGGATTGCTTCACAAATTTCTATCCATTTCTCAGGATCACACCTTTTCGATTCCCAGCCTCCTGAAGGGACAATA
>JAOTUT010000366.1 GCA_029863735.1 Ignavibacteria bacterium | reverse complement strand
AATTGATGTTCCTTTTACAGTTTGTTTACTATGGAGAGCTGGTGATACCAACTCCGAGCTGGGTCAGTTATGCGCCTCAGGCAAAAATTATCGGACGACAATTAGCAACAATAAAAACCAAAGAAGAAAACAAGTGGCGTCTACTTCCTGAAGAATTACATAAGATTTGTGATAAAGACCACTACAAACCGCGAGTAGTAATATTAAACTATCCTTCAAACCCAACTGGTGTAACATACACGTGCGAGGAATTGCAGGAACTTGCTGATGTTGCAAGAAGGTTTAGGGTCATCCTTCTTGCGGATGAGATTTATGGAGAGCTTAACTTTAAAGGAAATCACTGTTCAATTGCTCGCTTCTACCCGGAGGGAACTATTATCTCCGGCGGGCTTAGTAAGTGGTGTGGGGCTGGAGGATGGAGGCTAGGTACTTTTACCTTTCCAGAATCACTCTCCAATTTATTAAACGGAATGGCAGCGGTTGCAAGCGAAACCTTCACCTCCACCAGCGCACCAATTCAATATGCTGCAATTAAAGCTTTCAAAGGTGGAATTGAAATAGAAAGATATTTATGGAATGCCAGAAAAATTTTAAGTTCTTTAGGAACTAAAATTCATAACGTGCTCTATGCAAGTGGTGTTGATGCACCGGAGCCCGATGGTGCCTTTTATCTCTTTCTGAATTTTAATAACTATGCTGATAAGTTAAGGCCGAAAAATATATTGACCAGCCTGGATTTAACCACCCACTTGTTAAACGAAACTGGTGTTGCACTTTTACCCGGAAGTGTTTTCGGAAGACCCGAAGAAGAGTTCACCGCCCGACTATCCTATGTAGATTTTGATGGAAACAGAGCTCTTGCTGCTGCCGAGATTCTTCAACCAGAAGAATTTATTACGGAAGATTTTCTCTCTACGTATTGCTCCCATCTGTTGGAAGGAACGAATAAAATAGTTGATTGGTTGAATTCGCTCTGAGATCTGGTGCTGCCTAATAAATCAACACCTCAATTAAAAAAATAATTATTGTTAACTTTCCCATCATTTTTTTCAATCTCAACATCAAAATATGATCAAAATAAAAAGTGTTAAAAGAATTTTCTTGCTTATAATTTTTGCGTTGGCCTCTGGATCCCATATTGCACAAACTATTAATCTTAAAATAATTGAAACAAGTGACGTTCATGGTGCTATTCTGCCCTATGATTTCCTGAACGATACCGCCACAACCAGCTCTCTTGCACAAATTCACACTTACGTTACTTTAGAAAGAATTCGGAAGCCCAACCAGCAGGTGGTTTTGTTGGATAACGGGGACATTTTACAGGGTGATCCACTGGTTTATTTCTACAATTATGAAGACACAAACAGCACACACGTTTACGCACAAGCTATGAACTTTATGAATTACGATGCTGCAACGATCGGTAACCATGATATTGAAGCCGGACATTCGGTTTATGATAAATTCAGGAAAGAAATAACTTTTCCCTGGCTTGCTGCCAACGCAATAGATACAAAAACAGGTTGGCCTTATTTCAAGCCTTACACTATCATTGAAAGAGAGGGAATAAAAATAGCTGTGCTTGGAGTGATCACCCCGTACATTCCTAACTGGCTGCCGGAAATTCTTTGGGAAGGAATTGAATTTGAAGATATGGTTGAAGCTGCTGAAAGGTGGATTTCGATCATAAAAGAAAATGAAAAACCCGATTTGATTATCGGCTTGTTTCATGCGGGGGTAGATTACGCTTATAATAATGAAAAAGCTGACACATATAAAAACGAAAATGCGTCGCAGTTAGTTGCAGAACAGGTTCCCGGATTTGACGTAGTATTCGTTGGACATGACCACACGGGTTGGAATTTTAAAATAAAAAGCTCAGATGGTGACAGCGTTTTGATCGTTGGTCCTTTATCCAGGGCAAAAACAGTTGCTGTTGCAAATATTGAAATGGAGTTTGATAGCGTTGCGGGCAAGTGGAATAAGAAACATATATCAGGAGAGATTGTTAAGATAAAAAATTATAGGCCTGATAATATATTTATGAGTGAATTTTTATTAAGCCTTAATGTGGTTGAAAATTATGTTCAGAAACCACTTGGACAGATAATTAAGTCTATTTCCTCAAAAGAGTCTCTTTTCGGTCCTTCTTCTTTCGTTGACCTGGTACACAACGCTCAGCTAGAATTAACCGGTGCAGATATATCTTTTGTTTCACCACTTTCCTTTAATGCAACGATTGATAGCGGCTGGATAAGAGTGCGGGATATGTTTAAACTATACCACTATGAAAATTTTCTCTATACTATGGAACTTACTGGACAAGAAATTAAAGACTATCTTGAATACTCATTCGGTAATTGGTTTAATCAAATGAAGGATGATAAAGATCATCTTTTAAAATTTAGTTTAGATGAAAATGGTGAATTAATGTTTTCAGAAAGGTACAATACTCCAGAATTGGAAGAGAGATATTACAACTATTCATCTGCTGCAGGAATCAACTACACTGTTGATGTTTCAAAGCCCACCGGGGACAGAGTGCATATTACTAATTTGATTAACGGAACGCCATTCGATTTAGATAAAACATATACCGTAGCAATAAATTCATATCGTGGCAGCGGAGGTGGCGGGCACCTCACCCGCGGTGCTCGAATACCCCAGGGGGAATTATCGAAAAGAGTTCTTTCTTCCACCGAAAAAG
>JAOTUT010000364.1 GCA_029863735.1 Ignavibacteria bacterium | reverse complement strand
CAACAAACCAAGCCATTCATCCGGCAGAGATGGTTTTTTGAACAGCGAGCATATCCGAATAATTTTATTCCACAGGATGCATATGCGAATGCAATGATTCAGCGGGATGAGCTAAGACTCCAAAATGCAGACAGAATGCCGGCAATAAATTGGGTTAGTTTGGGTCCTACGCCGGGTTATTATTTTAACTATGGAAATATTTCCTCAAGGGTTGTTACCGGAACAATTGATCCGATTAATCCGAGTACCATTTATATTGGACCGGCAAATGGCGGTGTTTGGAAATCAACAGACAGCGGTGTTAACTGGACACCTTTGACTGATGAACAGGCTTCTATGTCTATGGGTGCTATCGCCATTGATCCAACAAATCCAAATAATGTTTATGCTGGAACCGGTGAAGCAACCTACAGCGGTGCTTCTTACTATGGCAGAGGATTGCTAAAATCTACTGATGCTGGTGCAACCTGGCAGCATATAACAAGTGGCTTACCTTCATCAACTTATTTTTCAAGATTAAAAATCCGTCCCAATCATCCAAATGAACTATTAGCCGCACTTGGAAATGCTGGATTGTTCAGAAGCACAAACTACGGTCAAAACTGGACTTCCTTGATTGGTGGAAGATGTGATGATGTTGTTTTTACTTTTACAGGTGATACTGTATTTGCAGTAGGATCAGGAATCGGTTTTAGAAGATCACTTGATGGTGGTCAAAATTTTACAGCATTTGGAACTGGTTTAGGCACAGGAACAAGAACTCATTTTGATCTGTGTCTTTCACAACCAGCCTTTATGTATGCTTCAGTGCACGTTACTGGAAATGTCAACCTTTTTAAGTCAACTAACTATGGTGCTAACTGGACTCAACTTTCAACTACATCTGCATTTCAAAATCAGGGAGGACAAGCATGGTATGATTTGTATTGCAGGGTTAACCCGGCTAATCCTAACTCCGTTTATGTTGGAACAATTGATGTGTGGCGTTCAACAGATGGGACCAATTTTACAAACATCACCAACGGTTACTCAGGCGGATATGTTCATGTTGATCAGCATTTTTTATTCTTCCATCCTACAGATCCGAATAATTTAATTGTTTGTAATGATGGAGGGATTTGGCGCACAACTAATAATGGTAATTCATTCACAAACTTGAATCAGAATTTAACGCTCACTCAATTTTATAGAATAGCAGCAAGTCCGTTTACTCCAAGCCGTATTTTGGGTGGCACACAGGATAACGGAACTCAACAAACTTATTCGGCATTAAACTGGGCTGCGGCGTATGGCGGTGATGGTGGTGAAGTTTGTTTCAATCCATTCAATTCAAATTTTATCCTTGGAGAAACCCAGAATGGGGGAATCTTCAGAACAACAAACGGTGGTACCTCATGGAACAGTGCAACAAGTGGAATAAGTACTGGCGAAAATGTAACATGGGTAGCAGCAATAATTGCACATCCAACTTCAGACGGAACTTTTTATACAGCTCGACAGAGAGTTTATCGTTCAACAAATAATGGTGGTGCCTGGACAGCAATTTCAGGAAATGTAAATGGAACGAGTGCGGTAAGAGAAATGGCAATAAGTAATTCTAATCCTTTGATATTATATGCTACAACAGGATCGAGTGTATTTTTATCTACTGATGGCGGGGTTACATTTACAAATAAAACAAGCGGATTACCATCCAGAACAATCACATCAGTCAATGTTCATCCTACTGATGAAAACATTGCATTACTAACATTCTCAGGTTTTGGAACGAATAAGGTTTATAAAACTACGAATATGGGAACATCATGGTTCAGCATAAACGGTAATTTACCTAATTCGCCTGTCAACGATGGTTTTATTTATACTTATGATTTATTGAACCCCAACACATACTTTGTTGGAACAGACATTGGGGTTTTTCTTACACAGGATAATGGAGGCCACTGGGTTGAACTGCCGAACAACCTTCCAAACACTGTTATTATTCATCTTGATTATTCTCCTTCGAATCAAATGATGAGAGCGGGAACTCACGGAAGAGGAGTTTATGAAGCATTCATAGATTTCACAGTACCTGTTGAGCTCACTTCATTTATTGCAGGAACAGAACATAACTCAGTTCAATTAAGCTGGAGTACTGCAACAGAAACAAACAACCTTGGTTTTGAAATTGAAAGGAAACTAAAAAACCAGGAGTGGGTTACAATAGGATTTGTAACTGGCAAGGGAACGACCACTGAAATTCAGAATTACAGTTATATCGATGATTATTCTCAAATGCCATATGAAGGAACAGCTTTATACAGATTGAAACAGATCGACTATAACGGAGACTATGAGTATTCGGAACAGCTTGCAGTTAATTTAACATTTGTACCATCGGAGTACTATGTTTCGCAAAACTATCCAAATCCTTTCAATCCTGCTACAACAATAAAGTATTCGTTACCGGTTGAAAGTACCGTAAGAATAAATATTTATAATTCACTTGGTGAGATGATTGATGAATTAGTCTCAGAAACACAGCAGGTAGGAAGTCATAAAGTAGTTTGGAATGCTCAAATCCATTCTTCGGGAGTTTACTACTATTCATTTGAAGTAAACAGCATTGATGGCTCCCAATCTCATCGCGAGATGAAGAAAATTGTTTTCCTGAAGTAGTAAACAGGCTAAATATTATTTCTTAAAGGGATGTAATAAAATGCATCCCTA
>JAOTUT010000365.1 GCA_029863735.1 Ignavibacteria bacterium | reverse complement strand
AAGTTATACTTCCAGATGTAAAAGAAGAAGCAGTTACTGAAGTTCTTGAAATTGCTGATAAACCAGTAAAAAAAGAACCAAAGCCTGAAAAACCAGAAAAAAAATCTCCCAAGCCAAAATCTAAAACGAAAGAAACTTCACCTGCTGCCCCCAAAAAGCGAGGCAGACCCAAAAAGAAAAAAGAAGAGTAATTTGTTATAAATCTGGATTAGTGAACTATATAAATATTATTTTCTCGGTTTGAATCCGGAATTGTTAAATCACCAAGCTGAACTTCTTTTAAAGTGTCGGTCAGTTCAGCTTCGATAACAAAAAATAATTTGTTTTCTTTCCAGACATCTGCCGGGTAATAATATTCTTCATTCGTTTCATTTTCATAAATCACTTTCAACTTAACAGGGATTGGAATAATTCCAACTTTACGAATAATAATTGTTGCCTTAGTTGCATCAATTTCTACTTTCTCTATAGCCAGATCAGGATAACCGTTATCAAAAAACCAGGGCTGCCAGAACCAGGTTAAATCTTGGCCCGTAACATCATTAAAAGTAAAGAAGAAATCATATGGTGTTGGATGCTTACCATTCCACCTATTAATATATTCCTGCAAAGCTTTAAGAAAAAGTTCATCCCCAAGCATATCACGTAATATTTCATAAGAAATTGAAGAACGATTGTAAGCTGAATTCCTGTATGAGATGTAGTCAAGTGAAAGCGAAATAATCATTGGAGGTATATCATCTTCTGTTCCGGCTAAGAATTCATAATTACCGACAGTGCTTATCAGTCGTGAATTAATTCCAGCAAATTCTTCCATATATTTGAATGGAATCAGAACCGCCCATGCTTCATCCATAAAAGCATATTTCTTTTCGTTCGTACCAACATAGAAAGGAAAATATTGGTGACCCATTTCATGTGCAGTTAATGCAACTGTACTTTCCAGTGTGCTTGGAGATCCATCATTTATCATCATTGGGAATTCCATACCACCCCCCGATCTTCCATTATTGAACGCTACTATCGAAGGAAACGGAAATTTTATTCCCGGCATTTCGTGAGAAAAATAATTGATAAGATCTTTAGATATTTCTGCAACATCCTGAAAATCTGGCGAGTCATGTGGATAAACTGACTGAACAAAAACTGACTTATCATTATTGCTGTCAATGATAGTACTTAACCCATCCCATAAATAATTGTCGCTAAATACAAAAGCGAAATCAGAAACATTACTTGCTTTATATATCCAGGTATTTTTTGATTCATTGGAATGATAAATTGATGAAGAGCTCAAATCACCCGACATTATTATTCTTATAACTTCATTTGATTCTTTTGCAGTCTGGTATCTTTCTAAAATTTTCTGATCAAGAACATCCTCAGGATTTTGAAGTTCTCCTGTTGCCCAAACGCCAAAGTTGTTAGGCAAAGTTATACTTACTTTAAAAGTAGAAAAGTCATTATAAAATTCCTCCTGACCGCCATAGTTGTAATAATCCCAACCATCTATTTCATCATAAACCGCAATTTGTGGATACCAAAAGCCAACAAAAACCGTTGTGGAATCATAAACGCCCATTCTTAAAGTCACTTTGGTAGATATATTAAAGCTCCATTCGATTGAAAGATTTGTTGATGATTTTGGAGGAATTGGTTCAGGAAGATAAATAACTGCTACTGTATTTGTCACTCTAAATATACTTCTGTTTTCCAAATTAATTGAGCGACCTTCAACACTAATTTTGTCAATAGTTACTCCGTCATTTACCGCTTCAGGAACAATGGCGTAATCTCTTGCACTTCCTTTTTTAAAGACATTTGGATATAATCTCAGCACAATCCTTTTTAGCGAATCGGGACTGTTATTGTAATATGTTACCTCCTCGCTTCCGATTATTTGATATGTGGATGGATCAACTTCGACATCGATTTTGTACTCGGAATAATTTTGCCAATACTCCGGCCCGGGTTTTCCATCAAGTGATCTGGTTCCCTTTTCATAAGCAGCCTGAATATTTCTTGGGATGAATAATTTTTCCTGGGCAGATAAGTTTGTTAATGAAATAATTACGAGCAATGAAATTGTGGCAATATTGAGTTTCTTTAGCAAGATTACCTCGAATTAAAATTATTGACAGGTAGGTAATTACAATTATTAATTATTCAAAAAGAGAGTTCGCTTCTCCTTTGTTCAACTTGTTTTTACCAAATCTTTTATAGGCAAGACTAGTTGCTTCTCTTCCCCTAGCAGTTCTCTGTATAAATCCTTGCTGAATCAGAAAAGGTTCATAAACTTCTTCAATTGTTCCGGGATCTTCATTTACAGCAACTGATAATGTATTCAATCCAACCGGACCACCATTGTATTTTTCTATTATGGCAAGGATTATCTCCTTATCCATTTCGTCAAGCCCGAAGTTATCAACTTCAAGAGCAGTTAGTGCTTTCTTTGCTACGTCGATGTCTATTTTCATCTTGCTATCAAAATCGGCAAAGTCTCTTGTTCTTCTTAAAAGCCTGTTAGCAATTCTTGGAGTTCCGCGTGAACGTTTCGCAATTTCATATGATGCATCTTCATCCACATTTACATTTATAATTTCGGATGAACGTAAAATAATTTTTTGAATACTCTCGGCTTCATAATAATCCAGCCTGAACTTTATCCCGAACCTATCTCTTAATGGTGAGGTTAACATTCCCGCTCTGGTG
>JAOTUT010000363.1 GCA_029863735.1 Ignavibacteria bacterium | reverse complement strand
CCAAGCAACTTCATCTACTTGTGATAAGTCGGAAGCAACAATATCTTCTTCCTCAATTATTATCTCTTCATCCTCAATAATTTCAAGAGTCTCAGTCGAATCAGTTACATTTTCTTCTTCAACCGGCTCTTCCGGATGATCATCTTCTGTTTTGACTCGGAGTTCCGCCAACACTTTATTTTTTACTTCTGGATCCGGTATCTCCAGGTTCAGCAAAGTTGGCATAAGTGAAACAAGGTTTTGATATTGTCCCAGCTCCTCCCATGGAAATTCATTATCCTCTTCCATCAAATGCAAAAAAGCTGCATCCTCCTTCGCATCTAAACATCCCAACGCTTTAGCCTGTAATAAATCCTTCGCACGAGTTTCATTCATAATTTTATGTCCCTGTAGCTAAGTTATGTTTAAGATTTGAAAGTGACACCTAGATCTTCGACTTTACCGTTGGTAAGGGAATGTTCAATTGATTGGCAATATCATTTTGCGTTTTACCTTCATAATAGGCAAGATTGATAACATATTTTTGTGCCCCGGTTAATTTATTCAACGCATTTTCAAATTTATCTTTTACTGAGAATGCACTTTCTAAATCCTGTGCTTCAATTGATTTTGATAGTTTTGGTATTATAAACTTATCTTCGTATTCATCAGAGTATTCGGGCAAATCATCTGGTGAAGAATCTCTCTTTTTCCTATCAACTGCTTTATTATGTGCAAGCAATACTAACCACGCGTATAAATTTTGAGTTGTAAAATCAAAACTTTTCCCCTTCTTCCAAACAAGTAAGAAAACATCTGCTAATACTTCCTCTGAACCATCTTTATTATTAACCACCTTATTGATCAACGTGTATAGTATCTGTGAATAAAGATCATAAAGCTCTTCCAGCGCTTTCTCATCGGATTCGATAACTCTCTTCATTATCTGAATTTCGGAGTTAAGTTTAATGTCTTCCATATCTTAAAGTCCTGATTAATGCTTCATAATTAAAGTATAAAGGTACATTTACCTCTTAATAAAATCAATTACTTAGATAGTTGTTCTTAATTTATGGTTGATGAGTAGATATTAAATAAATCAATAGTGCTGCCTTTATTCAAGGTTAAACCTTAATTTATTATCTTTAAAGAATGACAAAAGAAAAATTAAAGCAAATGACTTCTAAGCAAATCAGAGAACAATTTCTGGATTTTTTTAAGGAGAAAGAGCATAAAATTGTACCAAGCTCACCGGTTGTGCCTTTTGATGATCCCACATTATTGTTCACTAACGCAGGAATGAATCAGTTTAAGGATGTATTTCTAGGCAACGGCAAACGTAATTATTCACGTGCAGCAGACACACAAAAATGTATACGTGTTAGCGGGAAACATAACGATCTGGAAGAAGTGGGTTATGATACTTATCATCATACCTTTTTTGAAATGTTAGGTAACTGGTCATTCGGTGATTATTATAAAAAAGAGGCTATAATATGGGCCTGGGAGTTATTAACAGAAGTCTGGAAGCTTCCTAAAGAGAGACTCTGGGCAACTGTTTATGAGGAAGATTTTGATGCGTATAATTTATGGAAAGCAGGAACCGACATTGATCCTAGGCACATTTTGCGTTTTGGCGAGAAAGATAATTTTTGGGAGATGGGTGAGACAGGACCCTGTGGACCAAGCTCAGAGATTCATATAAATACCGGTGATGATTATTATAATCCTGAATGGGTAAATGCAAATGATCCTGAATGCATAGAAATATGGAATCTTGTGTTCATTCAATATAACAAAGATGAGAGTGGCACGCTCCACGATTTACCACAAAAACATATTGATACAGGAATGGGCTTCGAAAGAATGTGTGCAGTACTCCAAAATAAAAAATCTAATTACAAGACGGATATTTTTGCTCCCCTGATTGAAAAGATTGTTGAAATATCCGGCGTAAACAATAAATCGGAAAAAGATAAAATCCCGATGAGGGTAATTGCCGACCACATTCGCGCTCTTACATTTGCTATTACCGATGGTGCCGTACCCGGTAATGATGGAAGAGGATATGTGCTCAGAAGAATATTGAGAAGGGCAGCAAGATATGGCAGAAAACTAAACCTGAATGAACCATTCCTCTACAAACTAGTAGATACACTCGTTAAAACAATGGGCGATGTATTCCCTGAGATAAATGAAAAGAAAGATTTTGTAAAAAAAATTATTAAAGCCGAGGAACAGAGTTTTAATATTACGCTCGACAGGGGTATTGAATTATTTGATGAAATTATAAAACAATTGAAAAAGGAAAGGAAAAAAGAAATTCCCGGTAGTGATGTTTTTAAATTGTACGATACTTTTGGCTTCCCGGCAGATCTGACAAACATAATGGCAAAGGAAACTGGATTTACGATTGATGAAAATGGTTTTAATGAGCTTATGAATAAACAGAAGGAAAGAGCAAGAGATGCCTTAAAAGAGAAATTAACCACAGTAAACATTTCAACCGATGATCTCTCTTCTTTTAATATTAATAAAGAACAGGTATCTGAGTTTACGGGTTATGATGAAACAAAAACCGAATCAATAATAATTGGGCATAAAAAAGAGAAAGACACTGATCTGATAATATTAAACCGTACACCATTTTACGTTGAAGCTGGCGGACAGATTGATGACACCGGTAATCTGAAAATTGATTTTAAAGATTATAATGTAGTTGATTTAACAAAGG
>JAOTUT010000362.1 GCA_029863735.1 Ignavibacteria bacterium | reverse complement strand
GTAGCAGGTTGTTCCCATAATGATTCATTATACCATCTGGGGTCCAGCTAAAATTATGATCATAGTAGGTATTATAATTGTCATCCCAGAATAACCCGTAACTAAAATTAATTTTTTCTAAAGAATAACTTAACTTTCCATTAAATGAGTACTTTTTATACTGATTCATAGAAACATATTCGCCATCTCCCGTTGGTAAAAAAGGATCACTATCTGTTACATTGTAAAATCTTTGGCCGTACAAAGAACCTATATTCTCAAAAAATCTTCCAGTGATAAAAAAAGTTAAATTCCCAACAACAGGGCCACTTAAACTGAATTGAATATCCTTTGTTGCCAATTGATCTAGGTTATCAAGATTTTTATAGATATCGTCGTGAGTAGAAAAATAATTACCAATATACCCCGATGCAGTACCATGGAATGAATTGGAACCTGTTTGAGTAACTATATTTACAATGCCGGATAGAGCCTGTCCGTACTCAGCATTAAATGTTCCTGTAATAACTTCCATTTGTCTAATTGAAGAATTTTCAACTTCAACTCCCAGTGCTCCATTAAAAGCATCGTTAACAGCTACTCCATCGATAAGATAGGAGACATCATTAGATCTACCCCCACGAAAGTGCCCGCCAATTACACCTGCCTGCAGGTTTACTATTTGGTTTACATTATCAACGGGCATCATTTTAATTTCATCTGCTGAAATTGTAACCGAAGTTGAAGTAAGGTCCCTCTGGACCAGAGGTCTTGTTGAGGTTACAACAACTTCTTCCCCCATTTCAAGAATTGTAGTTCCTAACTCAATATTTAATTCTGTTGTTAAATCTATATTGATTTTTACTTCAGTAATTATAACTTTCGAATATCCAATTGCACTTGCAATTATTCGATATGTACCGGGCGGAATGTTATTTATGTAATAATAACCATTTTCATCCGAAGCTGCACCAAAATATGTGCCTTCAATTACAACGTTCGCTCCCAATATTGCCTCACCAGATTCCTTGTCAGTAACATTTCCCATTAGTTTGCCGGTAGTTCCCGCGATTACAATTGATGGCGCAACCAATAGCGCTATCATTAAGAATTTCAGAAATATATTTGTTGAACTCATAATTATTCCAATTTTCTGTATTTCAAATCACCTACATTTTATTCAACGAAAAAAGAAAAGCACAGAGAAAATTCTCTGTGCTTTTGGGAGATTATTTCATTAATATCATTTTCCTAACCTGAACAAATGAACCAGCTTCTAGTCTATACAAGTATACACCGCTAGCAAAATTCTTGGCGTTAAACTCAACTACATGCGTTCCTGCATTCTGGTTCTCATTAACTAAAATTTGAACTTCTCTTCCCAACATATCATATACTTTTAGTGTAACGTTGCCAGCTTCTAGTAATGAGTACTGGATTTGAGTAGCCGGGTTAAACGGATTAGGATAGTTTTGATCAAGGTTGTAAGATAGTACTAGATTTTCACCATCTTCAACACCAACCCATTGGTCACCAATCCAGGTGTGAACCCATCTGTAAGGATGTTGGTATGAATTATCCTCATTATAGGGAGAGTATGTCATGATTCCCTCTCTATTACCGGTACCGGGCTCATCATTATCATTTACAGAGAGGTCAAATGGTATCCTCATACCAACAATAGGAGTAAATAAGTCATCGTCGCCAGCAGCAGCAAGATCTGCAAAAGAAATTTTAGCTTCAACAACGTAACCTGGTAGAAATCTTTCATCCCAGTAATAATTTGGATCGCCCTGTTCCATTAGTCTATGTCCACCTAAATTATCAATCATTGCCGCATTTCTTCCAAATCTGAAGTGATAATCTGGTTCGCTTCCCCTCTTATATGAATTATGAGGAGCACCATGCCAATTAAATAATCCAATGTATAAGTCAGGTGAGTCTATTAGCCATGATGATTGTGTTGTATCAGTAGAGACTACATCATCAGTTACATCAAATGCAATATATAAATAATCGTTATCCATAGCTACATAAGCCAGAACCGAAAGGTCAGCATCATTATCAATGGTAGTATTTGTAACAACATGACCAGTTCCATCTGAAATAAACATTCTGAATGGTGTAATACCTGCCCAATCACTTAGATCACCATCTGCTACAAAATTTGCTGGTGCAGTTGGATTTATAATAGTAACACCCTTAGCATCATTAGTTACTAGTGAAGAATTTTGGCTTACATCACTCATATTTCCCGCTTCATCTGTACAGGTCATTGCATAGTAATATGAAACACTTTGGTTTATTACCGGAGCAAAAAGTAAATGATCTAACAATCCTACATTCTCTCCGATTGTAAATACATCAGTGGTAACAACTTCAACATCTGGCGCAGTAACATCTGTAATTGGATGAGTTGCATAATAAATTCTGTAGCTCTCTCCTGACTCGCCAGGTACATCGTCCCAAGTTATTGTGTTAACAAATGTGCCAGGGATAACACTTAAGTTTGCGGGTGGTGGTGGTGCAACAACATCGATGACCGGACTTCCAGTCCACACATCATCCATATAGATAACTCTACCAGCAACTCCACTTTCTTCCGCCATAAATCCGAAAACAATAACTGATGTTGAATCGAAATTAGTTGTACCATCCTGCGGTACAAAGTCTCTTAGTGGGAATGCATAATCGTGCCATTGATCATCATCAATTGGATTAAAAACATATCCATTTTTACCATCTGCACCAGA
>JAOTUT010000361.1 GCA_029863735.1 Ignavibacteria bacterium | reverse complement strand
CAATCCGAATTCAGTGCCCGGAACTGTTAGAACCTGGACTTTATCGATTAAGAAAGCTGAAAGTTGATTCGAATTTTTACTATAAGCGCTGAAGTCAACAAAACAATAAAACGTTCCATCCGGTTTGGTTACTTTAACTCCTTCAAATGATTTTAAAAGATCAATCATTACATTCCTGTTATTCTCAAGAGTAACACGAAGCGATTCAACACTCGATTGAATTCCATTGAGTGCACCAACTGCAGCCTTTTGTAAAAGAACCGAGGGACCAGAAGTCTGATGACCTTGAATGTTACTCATCGCTCCAATAACTTTTTTGTTACCAACCGCCCAGCCAATCCTGAAGCCAGTCATCGCGTACTGCTTGGAGACCCCGTTGATAATAATCAGCTTTGAATTTTCATCCTGCTTTTTTGCATAATTAAAAGGATTGAAAATTTTTCTTCCATCGAATATCAGGCGATGGTAAATATCATCCATTATTAACCAGATATCTTTTTTCTCACAGAACTGAACAACATCGGAAATAAATTCTTCAGAATACATTGCACCGGTCGGATTATTTGGACTGTTAATGATAACAGCCTTAGTATAAGAACCAACTCGTTCTTCGATATCTTTTAATCGTGGGTAGAAAGTTCCATCCTCAGGTAAAGCAGGAACAGGTACTGCACCAATCAATCTTGCCATATCGGGGTAACTTACCCAATAAGGTGCAGGGAAAATTACTTCTTCCTGCGGATTGAGTATTGCCATAAGCGCAACCATCAATGCTTGCTTTGCTCCACCGGAAGCGATGATATGCTGCGGATTAACTTTTCTATCGTAAAATTCTTCAGTGTATCTGATTATTGCTTGTTTAAGAGCCGGAATTCCATCAGCAGGTGCATAACGGACTTCGCCTGTGTTTACATGTGCAACCGTAGCCATAATAGCTTCCATTGGAACCCTGGTTTTAGGTTCCCCTCCTCCAAGGTGAATAACCGGATCACCTTTTTCTTTTAAAATTGCAAACTTTTCGTTTAGTGCAAGAGTTGGGGAGGGCTTAATTGATTTAGCGATAAGACTTAGACTCATATTTTCAGCCCCGTAGATTGATGAATATATTGTTTAAAAAATTTATTATTGAAAATTATTCCTCTTACCAGCCATAAGCAAGCTATTTTAATGATTTTCAGACAATTCAAATTTGTATTAATAAGAAATGATAAGTTATTTAAGAAAAAGGTATTAATTATCGAAAATCATATAGTAACCACTTGCTTATTTTATTTTTAAAATGCAAATTTCCTCTTGAATTAGTTCTATGTGTTAAGGGCATAAAGTATGGTAGAGCTTAATCATGTGAAAAACCTAATGTACAAAACTCTACTTAATTATACCCTATCCAGAACTAATTCTCTTTCACTAAACTATTTTTTAAAAAATTGGTAGGAGGCTTAAGGGGATTATAGGGTAAGTTTTTTTTCTTTAAATCACATAATTATACACCATAAAAATTAAGGAGTATGCCTATGAAAAAGCATATTAACATTTTGCTTCTCTTTTTGGTTATCGCTCCTTTCTTGTATTCTCAGGAGGGAATTGATATCTGGACGACCACTACCGAATCTATTGGCCGTGTATATGGAATGGTCGTTGATGAAACCAGTCCCAGCACAATGTATGCTTGCGGGCTGGATCAGGGTGTTTGGAAAACCACCAACGGCGGTACAAACTGGACTCAGATCAATAATGGAATACAGCTGATATCAGTACAGGCACTTGCGATTTGCAAGAATAGTTCACAGTATCTGTTAGCTGGAACTGGGGCAGGGACTAACGCAGGTGTTTATAGAACAACAGATGGAGGCGCAAACTGGTCTCAGGTTAATACCGGGATAACGGAGACTATCAGTGTCCAGGCACTCATGATGCATCCCACCAATCCAAATATTGCCTGGTGTGCTATCTTTACAGGAACAGCAGATGCAGTAAACGGCATTTACAAAACAACAGATGGTGGTGCTAATTGGTTTGTAAGCAATACTGGAATCGGAACCATTAAAAACTTCCTGTCTTTTGCTATGTCGCCAACCGATCCCAATACAATTTATGCAGGCAGTTCATTCATGGTTACTGGAAGCACAGGACCTTCAGCCATTTATAAATCTACAGACGGTGGTTCCAACTGGTTTCTTTCGAGTACCGGGCTTCCAACCGATCCGACAGAAATTAATCCGGTAAGAACATTAAATGTCAGTAATGTAAATGCAAACGTGGTTGTAGCTGGACTATTCGTTAATACAGCAACTTTATTGGGTGGATTTTATATTTCTACTGATGCAGGTGCAAATTGGGTACAAAGAAATACCGGCTTGCCGATTGTGCAGGGTAAGTTGATCCGTTCTGCTGCAATAAGACCCGGCTTTGATAATCAATTCTACTTAGGATTGGATGGTGCATCGCCCATCGGTGTTTGGCAAACAACTGATGGTGGGAACAATTGGATTGACTTCAATGGTGGAACCATGCTGAATACTTATGCTGTCAGAGCACTTGTTTTTAATTCAACTGGAAATCATACAATATTCGCCGGCCGCGCTTCTGCCACTCCAAATCTTGGCGGAGTTTATGAATTAACTTTCTCCTTTATCCCTGTTGAACTTGTGTCTTTCTCAGCTCAGGTGTTTAGCAGTAATGTAACATTGAGCTGGATGACAGCAACAGAATTAAACAACTATGGATTTGATATTGAGAGGCG
>JAOTUT010000359.1 GCA_029863735.1 Ignavibacteria bacterium | reverse complement strand
AACATCCCGAAATCGCTAAGAAACATAATTATTATAGCTGGGGATGGATTATCCTTTGAAATTTGACAAATTTTTAGCTTTTTATCCCAAAATCATTCTATTTCAATTGAGTCCTTAATTAAGTATTTTTGCTACTGCGACAGTTTGTCATTCAAATCTTATAAAATATTTAAGTGAACAGAGAAGAATTCAAAAAAAAGCACGGGATTATTAGTCAATCCAGCGAAATAAATGATCTAGTTGATGTGGTAATGCAGGTTTCCTCTTCAGATATCACAATGCTTATTTTTGGCGAAAGCGGAGTTGGAAAAGAAGTATTTGCTAGAGCTATTCACAACTCAAGCAGAAGAGCCAATAAAGAAATGATAAGTGTAAACTGTGGTGCGATCCCTGAAGGAATTCTGGAGAGCGAGCTTTTCGGCCACAAGAAAGGTGCATTTACAGGTGCATTTGAGGGAAGAAAAGGTTACTTTGAAATTGCTGATGGCGGCACTTTGTTCCTCGATGAAATTGCTGAGATGTCGCTAACAACTCAGGTTAAAGTTTTAAGAGCAATTGAATTTAAAGAGTTTATGAGAATCGGTGCTGAGACTGTGACAAAAGTTGATGTGAGAATAATTGCTGCAACAAATAAAGATCTGCAGAATGAAGTCAACAGCAGAAGATTCAGAGAAGATCTTTTTTTCAGACTAAAAGCAGTTAGTTTAAATATTCCTCCGTTAAGGAAAAGAAAAGGAGATGTTCCATTACTGGTAAATTACTTTCTCGAAAATTATACTTCCTTAAATAAAATTACTCCGCCAAAAATTTCTGATGAGGCGATGGATATACTTTTGGAATATAACTGGCCGGGAAATGTGCGTGAACTAAAAAATGCAATTGAGACCGCAGTTACTTTGAATAGAGATGGTGTTATTGATATTGATTCATTTTCAGAATTAATTGTTCGTGAAGATGAAAATTTTGCTTCCAGAAATCTGCCTGTTTTCTTAAGGAAAACTCCTGAGGATGCAGATAGAGAAATTCTTTACCGAGCACTATTTGAAATAAAAAAGGATTTAATCGAGTTAAAAGATCTTGTCCTCCAAACTGGGACGGAAAATGCATTAAAGGGAGAAGAACCTAAAAAGAATCTTTTTTCTCTCGATATCATCGAACGTGATACAATAATAGCTGCACTTGATAAAACTCGCGGGAATAAAAGAAAAGCCTCAAAACTGCTCAATATTAGTGAGAGAACTCTTTACAGGAAGATAAAACAATACGATCTTTTAGAAGAATGATTTCGAAATGGATAAATAAAAATAAAATTAAAGCGCTGAGATCTATGATCTTTGTTCTTTTGATAGGTACGTTTGCAGTTGTTAATTTTGGGTGTGGAGCTTATTCGTTTACTGGTTCATCAGTCCCGGCGCATTTAAAAACGATTTCTATTCCTGTTGCACAAGATAAAAGCCCTGCTGCTATTCCTGGATTGAGAGAGTCGCTTACGGATGATCTTATCCAGAAGTTTATTAATGACAATTCGCTTCAGGTATCTGGAGTAACTTCAGCAGATGCATCGCTTAATTGTGTAATAACAAGTGTGACAGATGTGCCTGCAATAGTTAGCGCTGGTGAACAGATATCAGCAAGAAAGTTGACGATTACAGTTAGAGTATTGTATAAAGATCTTGTTATGAAAAAAACAGTTTTTGAAAAAGATTTTTCAGGATTTGGTGAATATGTTCCTGCACAAGCGACGAATGAGCGGGAAGACGCAATAGCAATAGCAGTTAATAATATATCAGAAGATATTCTTCTGGCAGTAGTTTCAGGATGGTAAAAAGAGGAAAATATTATGGATAATGTTGTTTTAATAGGATACTTTGTTTCGCTGTCAATACTTTTCATTTTTGGCCTTCACGGTTTTGTTCTTCTTTTCTATCACCGGAAGTATAAAGATGTCAACTTCAATTCTTCAAAAGAATTTGGTGAAACTCCATTGGTTACCATTCAGCTTCCTTTGTATAACGAGTTATATGTTATTGAACGACTCATTGATAAAGTGTGTGAAATTGATTACCCAAAAGATAGATTAGAAATACAGGTACTTGATGATTCAACAGATGAAACCGTGGATGTAGTTGCAAAAGTTGTTGAAGCAAAAAAGAAAGAAGGCTTTAACATTGAGCATGTTATGAGAAGTAACAGGGAGGGATTTAAAGCTGGTGCATTAAAAGAAGGATTAAAAATTGCTAGTGGTGAATTTGTCGCAATATTTGATGCTGATTTTATTCCTCATTCTGATTTTCTTGAAAAAACTTTAAAGTTCTTTTCCGATGAAAAAGTTGGAATGGTCCAAACACGTTGGGAACATCTGAACAGTGATCATTCACTTATTACCAGAGCCCAGGCCCTTGCTCTCGATGGTCATTTTGTAATTGAGCAGTCTGTTCGTAATAAAGCCGGCTTTTTTATAAATTTTAATGGAACCGGAGGTGTCTGGAGAAAATCCTGCATTGAGGATGCTGGTAACTGGCATGCTGATACTTTAACCGAAGACCTTGATTTAAGTTATAGAGCACAGCTCAACGGATGGAAGTTTGTCTTTCTGAAAGATTTTACTTCACCTGCAGAACTTCCCTCAGAAATTAATGCTCTTAAATCACAACAATTCAGATGGACAAAAGGTGCAATTGAAACTGCTAAGAAAATTCTTCCTCTTGTCTGGAGTTCAGATGTTCCTCTTAGAATAAAACTTTACAGCACA
>JAOTUT010000358.1 GCA_029863735.1 Ignavibacteria bacterium | reverse complement strand
TATTTGCTTTAGCATCAATAGAAGATGAACTTCATAAGTATTCAAATTCAATAACTCCTTCAAACTTTAGGAAAATTGTGGAAGATGAAATGATTCAAAATCCAAAGTACTGGATTAATCATTATCACGGAACTGAGGGAGAGATTGGCATCGCAAGATTGTTCAGCTATAGTGATAGAATAAGATATTACTGGAATAGTAAAAATATTAATTCATCATTAAATGTATTACTGAACAATTTAGAGCATGCTAACATACCCGAATCACTTATCAGTCAATATTTACCAACACAATATTCAGAAATAAAAGAAAGTAAAATAGAAAATAATCCTGGAAGCATTATTAACAGTAAGATTTCAAGAGTATTATCAATTTATCAATCAGCTACGAGAGGATTTAGTGAAGAGTAAACATTGGCTAGTCTATGCAATAATAACAACATCCTTTTGGGGTCTTTGGGGAGCCCTTATTGAGATTCCCGAAAAAGCAGGTTTCCCAGCAACTTTAGGATATTGCGTTTGGGCTTTAACAATGCTTATCCCTGCATTTATTGTGTTGAAGAAAATTGATTTTAAAATAGAAAAAGATAAAAAATCAATTATTCTTGGATTGATCATAGGTTTTACGGGAGCTGGTGGACAGGTAATCCTATTCCAAGCTTTAAGAACAGGACCTGCATATTTAGTGTTTCCTTTTATTTCATTATCTCCTGTTATCACAATATTTCTTTCTCTTATTTTCCTGAAAGAAAGAACAGATAAACGAGGCTGGATTGGGATAATATTTGCTCTAATAGCTATTCCTCTATTATCATACTCCTCAGGTAATGACGCTAATACTAGTGGTTTTCTCTGGATAGTGCTTTCTTTGTTAGTTTTTCTAGCATGGGGATTACAGGCTTTTGTTATGAAGTTTGCCAATGAAACCATGAAAGCAGAGAGCATCTTTTTTTACATGACTATTACCGGAATTATTCTAATCCCTTTTGCATTAATTATGACAGATTTTTCACAAGAAATAAATTGGGGATTTAGCGGACCTTATTTAACAGCGTTAATCCAGATACTAAACTCAATTGGCGCATTAATGTTGGTTTATGCATTTAGATATGGTAAGGCGATTGTTGTAAGTCCTTTGGTTAATGCTGTAGCTCCAATCATTACGGTTTCTATTTCATTATTAATTTACCAGGTGATTCCTAATCCGGTTGTCATAACCGGAATTGCATTTGCCATCCTAGCTATATTTTTATTAGCAATTGAAAAAGATGAAGAACAAACAGAAGTTGATACTCAGGAGCAATGATAAATTATGATTGATAAGAATTTTGACGTTATAGTAATAGGTGAATTAAATGTTGATTTGATCTTAAATCAAATTGATTCCTTGCCGGAAATTGGTAAAGAAATACTGGCTTCAAAAATGGATTTAGTTCTTGGAAGTTCTTCAGCAATTTTTGCAAGCAACCTCAGCTCACTTGGGGCAAAAGTTTCATTTTTAGGAAAAATTGGGAATGATAGTTTTGGCGATCTAGTAATTAATAGTTTAAAAACAAAGGGTGTTAATACTGATCTAGTCATAAGAGAGGATAAGTTAAAGACAGGTGTTACAGTTGTATTGAATTACGGTGAAGATAGGGCAAATGTTACACACCCGGGTGCTATGGAGCATTTATCAATTGATGATGTAACGGTGGAAAAATTACAGCGGGGAAAACATGTTCATATTTCTTCTGTGTTTCTTCAACCAAATCTACAGAAAGATATATACGGCATTTTTAAGTTAGCAAAAGATGCAGGATTAACAACATCATTAGACGTGCAATGGGATCCAGCAGAAAAATGGGATTTAGATTTGCAAAAATTATTGCCTCTTGTGGATGTGTTTTTACCAAATGAAAAAGAATTATTAAATTTAGCTAAAGAAGATGAATTGCAGAATGCAATTAATAAAATATCGAATTTTGGAAATATAATTGTTATTAAAAGGGGAAACGAAGGATCAATATGTTGGAATAAGGGTAATCAAAATGAAGTCAAAGCATATTTAAATGACAACGTTGTTGATGCAATTGGAGCAGGTGATAGTTTTAATGCTGGATTTATATTTAAATATATTAGCGGAGCAAACTTGGGCGAATGTCAGAAGTTTGGAAATTTAACTGGGGCAATAAATACTACCAAAGCAGGCGGAACAGCTGCTTTCAATAACTATTTCCAGATTATAGAAATCGCAAAAGAAACATTTGAGTATACAGAATGATTAAATTATAAAAAATATAAGGAGTGAATGTCATAATGAAATATAATTGTCAAAAAAATATAAATTCTTCTTAATTATTAAAATAAGAATATATAACTTCACTTATTGGAAATCATTATCAATGGAACAAAATTAATTAATAATTCACCTAATAATTTCAGGAGGATATAATGAATGAAAAATGGAAAAGATTTCAACCACATCTGGTACTGATATCTCTTCTATCTATCTTCTTTTTGCAAAATGTTGTGCTGGCAGGCACATCAGGTAAAATTGCAGGTAAGATAATAGACGCAGATACTGAGGAACCTCTATTGGGGGCTAACATCATAATTCTTGAAACATCAATAGGGGCGGCCGCAGATATTGATGGTGACTACTTTATCATTAATGTACCACCTGGAACATATCAGTTGAAAATCTCGATGGTAGGTTATGCTGATAAAACTATTACAAATGTAGTGGTAAACACTGATAGAACAACTAATCTTGATATT
>JAOTUT010000357.1 GCA_029863735.1 Ignavibacteria bacterium | reverse complement strand
GAATCTAATGTTTGAGCATTTTTCGTGAGAAATATATTTGCCAGCTTACCTTCAAAGTCAGTAATCTCAGCAAACAGATCTCTTCTGTAAAACATCTCAGATACAATTGGATTACTCAAAGAATCTAGGGGAAAGACGTCATAAGTATATACACTTCCAGGCGGAAAGTAATCACTTGTTTGCTGTGAATATACCAGCACTGAACTTATGAGCAGGCAGCTAAGAAACAGTAACGCTTTCATTTTGTACCTCCATTTTAATTGTGATTTTTTTTAATGTTTAATTGCTCGTTACAAATTTTTTTATTCAATTACCCAGTTAAATCCCAGGGAATAATTCCTAACCGGTCTTAAATTTCCAATTAGCTCAATAAAATTATAGTTGGTTAAATTTTTAATGTTCAGATAAATATCTACAGGCCATCCAATTTCTCTAAAGTTGTATGCAAGTCTAAAATCTGTTGTAAATACCGAAGTACGAAGTTCTCCATCTCTAATAATTCCTAAATCCACTAGCTCATCATCAATTTCTTCTATTCTGCTCCAGTAACGAAAGTCAATTCCCAAATTGAAATTCCACTTCATAATTTCAAATCCCGAATATACAGTATTTCTTGGGCGATATTTAAGTGCAATATTATTTTCCACATCTCTTGCCCACAGGTAAGTATATCCTATTGTTAAAAACATTTCCTTGGGTACGAATTGAATCACCGTACTAATTTCGAATCCCTGAATTCTGGCTCTTACAACATTATCAAATCTCACTTCGTTGTCAGTTGGGTCAACACTTGGTTCAATCATATCGTAATACTCATTTTGAAATGCTGCAACATCAAAATTCCATTGATTGATTACTTCATAGTTGACACCGATTTCAAAAGTTAAGTTCGTTTCAGATTGAAGGTTAGGATTTGGTTTTATTCTTATACCACTTGCAGATGTATTTGTAAATGTTTCTGCTAACGTTGGCGCTCTGAAGCCCGTTCCCAAGGATGAGCGCAGTATAATTCTATCTGACAATTTATAGTTTAATCCTAGTTTTGGAGACAAAGCACTAGATCCTGCCAGTGAATCTAATTTTGAATAATCATATCGAATTCCAATAGATACAATAAGAGGAAATTCAAAATCTATATCTAATAATGCATACGCTCCATAGGTATATGAATTCGGATTACCAAAAATTGTTGATTTAACTTTCGATGCATAACTCTCTACGCCTGTTACTAATATCATATTGCTTGTTAAACTGAAATTGAATTGAATTTCTCCTCTGATTAAATCAGAAGTTGATTCATTCATTGGAGTATAGTTATCCTCCCAATCGTTTAAGTAATAGCTGGTATTTATATTGTAAAATATTTTTGTTCCGATTACACTTCTAAAAACCAATCCAAATAAATACCGGTTAGTTTCTACTTTTTCTCCTAGTGTATTATCGGGTGGAATCAATGCATTCCGAGAATCTTTCCAATAAATAAAACTCTCAGCTCGTTTGTTTAATGTGTTTGAAATAAAGGTTAATGATGATGTTGGTGTAAAAGCGTAAAGCATCTTTAAAAAGCCAACAAACTTTTTCGAATTGTCGTTCTCCTTATAACTTGAGCTTTCTAGTCTTGAAAGTGATAAATTAAATCCAAACTTACCGAAAGTGTTTGAGTGAGAAAGTGTTAATCCATTAAAAGGTCGAAGCTCATCTGACCAATCCCACTCTGGATAATAAGGTCTATCATAAACTCCGGCAAAACCATTAATTGTAGTTATTGGATAAGGACTAATGTCCCTGGATAGAGCATTAATAACTCCCCCAATTGCCGATGAACCATAAAGAGAACTAGCAGCACCTTTTATTATTTCAACTCGTTTTATTTCTGTGGTTGGAATAGCTTCCCAAATTGTTTCTCCTGTATCACCTGTATAAAACGGTAATCCATCCAAAGCCAATAAAACTCTTGAACCCGTCCCTCTGCTATAACCACTTGAGCCACGTATACTAATTTGATCATCTACCATATTTATTCCTGGTACATATCGTAAGGCATCTTCCATATCAGAAAAGTTTCTCTCCAAAAAATTATCTCCATCAATTAGTTCAGAGCTTACAGGTAGTTCAGATTTTTTTTGTTCATATTTGCCAGAGGTTACAACAACTGCTTCCGATTCAAGGATCTCTTCTTTTAGTGTCACGTTTATCTGCAAAGAACTATCTTCGATAACTAAGGTTTTCAAATTGAAAGCGATATAACCAATAGCAGAGAATTTAATTTCATAAGTACCTGGTGTAAGATTGGATATTTCATACAAACCATTTTCGTCTGAAGCATCACCTAGATTGGTTCCAATTAAAGCAACGTTTACATATTGAATTGGGTTATTCAAGGTATCAGTAATTTTTCCCGTAATGCTATAACTTTGTGAAATACTCTCGGAAATGTATAGCAAAACCAAAGTTGCTACATAAAAACAATTCAGCCATGAAGAACTAATTTTAATTTGTTTCATTTAATTACCTCCTGGTGGTTGAGGTGGGGGATTGTCAAAATCACAATAAATATTAATATTATCAACGTAGCTATCTTTGGGAATAGATAAGATGCCCGGTGTAGTTGTATCTCCATTAGCGTAATAAACACCTGTTACGAACCAATCCTCCCGCGATAAAGAAATTTCCTTTGCTGATGCTACCGCTATATAATGATATACACTTGGTGGAATATCTTCCTGGATAAGTGGAATTATGGAAGAATCAGTTGAACTATACTGAAA
>JAOTUT010000356.1 GCA_029863735.1 Ignavibacteria bacterium | reverse complement strand
TTGTTTTAATGACCACCAACTATTACTTATACCGAACCTGCCAGTCTTCAATCCGGTTGTTAATCAAGAATATTATTTAACAAACTTATACCCTGCACCGTGAACAGTTAAAAGGTGTTTTGGATTTGAATGATCGTCTTCAATCTTTTTTCGGAGATTAAGAATGAAATTATCAACAGTTCTCGTCGAGGGATAGTTTTCATATCCCCAAACTTCATCAAGCAGCTTGTTTCTTTCAATTACTTCACCCTCTCTCTGGATAAAATACTGCATCACTTTAAATTCCATCACAGATAACTCAACCGGATTGTTTCCTTTTTTAGCTTCCTGCTTTTTAAAGTCAAGATGAACATTACTGAATGAATACTCTTCTACTTCAGGTCGAATTTCCTGGGGGCGTCTCAACAATGCTTTTACCCGCGCTACCAACTCTCTAATGCTGAATGGTTTGGTTACGTAATCATCAGCACCAATCTCCAAACCAAGCACTTTATCTATTTCTTCTTTTTTACCTGTTAACATTAATATAGGAGTATTTACTCCATCTCTTCTTAAATCCTTGCATACATCAACCCCACTTTTTTCAGGAAGCATTAAATCAAGAATGATAAGATCAAATCCGCCTTCTTTGGCACTTTCATAGCCCATCTGTCCTGACATTACAGTTGATACCTCAAAATGTTCCTCTGTCAGAGTATCACTCAGCCCGGCAGCAGTTGCCGGATCGTCTTCAATTATTAATATTTTTTTCATAATGCCTCCACAAAAAAATTATATAGATTCGCTTAAAATTAAGCAAAGCATTCAAACGATATAGATATCAATTTCACCTTTTATATTCTTCAGTTCGAATGTTTTGAGTTTTTTGAACTCTGTATCTGTTTTTCCTTTAACAGTCAGGTAAAAGTTTTCCGATGCATAAATTGATCCCGGTTCAGCAATTTGTTGTATTCTTGCCGCAATATTCAACGCATCACCTTTAAGTTTACCTTCGAACTCTATCACATCGCCAACATGAACTCCTATTCTAACTTTTATCTTTTCATGCTTAGGTTTTGCAGAATTGTAATCTCTAAACTTTTCCTGGATTTGTATGCAGCACTTAAGACAGTCGGTCGCACTTTCAAAGGCTGCAAGAAATGCATCACCAATTATTTCTACAATTCTACCTTTGAAATTTTCTATAGAATTTTTCATTATCTTATTATGATCCTGCAGAAGCTTTAAAGCCTGTTCTTCATCTCTATTCATCTTCTTTGAATAATTTTTCATATCTGAAAACATTATTGCGAGCAGATGTCGCTGTAAATCCTTACCAGCATCTGGAAAAGTTTTATCCTGTTCTTCCGCTTCTGATCGCCTTAAATTCGTTCTGATTCTTGCGAGAAGTTCGCGAGTGTCAAAAGGCTTTGTAACATAATCATCAGCACCAACTTCAAGTCCCACAACTTTATCAATTTTTTCTCCTCTGGAAGTAACCATTATAATCGGATTGTGATAACCCTGCTCTCTTAGCATTCTGCACACCTGAATACCATCTACAGAAGGAAGATTTATATCAAGCAGGATAAGATCAGGTTTTTCTTTCAGAGCAATGTCATAACCCTTTTTACCATCGTCCGCCTTAACAACATCAAAACTTTGGGCAAGAAGATAATCTTCTAAGCCAAGAAGAATTGCCGGATCGTCTTCTACCAATAATATTTTTTTATTCATCTGCTAATGATAACCATAATGTAAATGTACTTCCCTTCCCGGGTTCGCTTTCAACTTCAATCCGTCCGTCGTGAGCATCCATTATATGTTTTACGATTGCAAGACCCAATCCTGTACCTTCAATTTTTTTTGCTTCTAAAGCTTTAACTCTCTTAAAAGGTTCAAATATTTGCTTTAAATCTTCAGGAGAAATTCCCCTGCCATTATCTCTCACTTCAACACCTGCATTGCCATTTGCCTTTTTAACGGTTACTGTTGTTTTGCTTTCACCTGAAGAATACTTAATCGCATTAGTAAGTAAGTTTGTTATGGCTCTTTCAATTGCTTCTTCATCGGCATTAATAATTATCTCATCAGAATTGGTTATTACTTCAACTGTCTGTTTGCTAATCATAAATTGGTATTTCATTGAGTTGATGGCGTTCTTAACAACCTTGGTAAGATTGACACATTTTTGATTGTAGGATTTCATTCCCTTTTCAATTCTTGCATAATCTAAAATGTTATCAATCAGTCTTCTTAGCTTATCACTCTCCCCTTCTATAACTTCAAGATAAAAATCAGACTTCTCAGGGGGTATATCTTTTTTATTCTGCAGTTTTTCAGTAAACAATTTTATTGATGTTAAAGGAGTTTTAAGTTCATGAGTGATCGTGTGCATAAAAAAAGATTTTAATTCGTTTAGTTCTTCTAACCGCTCAGCTTCGAGATGTTCAAGTATCAATTCCTCCTGTAATTTTATTCTATCAACAGACAATGCCGCTGCAGCAACTACTGTGTTCAATAAATCAACATCATCTTTAAGAAATCTTATACCTGACTTTTTTGCACCTAAAGCTAAGAAAGCGTGGATAATTCCTGTCGGTGATTTCACCGGGAAGACCAGCACTATACCCCATCTTTTAAATACTTTAACATCAGCTGATTCAATGTTAAGTCCGGATTCAACTCTATCATCTATAGCAATTGGAAGAGATAAGTCTGTTTTAAGATTTTCAGCTTCAAATCTTAAACTTCTTCCTTTAAGTAAATCCCACCCTTTATTGGCTATTA
>JAOTUT010000355.1 GCA_029863735.1 Ignavibacteria bacterium | reverse complement strand
GACTCGTGCATCAATAATAATCACTTCATATTTTTTATGGTCAATGACAGAACCTATTGCCAAAAGCGCAAGTGGCATATCGAAGAATACAGCATTAGGATTGTATAAGATTATTTTTCTTTGTGAATTCATTCTTAATATTAAAAATTCTTTTAATAGCTAAATCTAATTTAATCTACTTATTATAAAATTTTGATACAAATTAACAATGAAGGTTTGTTTCATCTATAAGTTTTGTCCAGCAAGTTAGTGGGATTAAAAATTTTTTTCCCAGGGATAAACTCGGAAATCTTAGATTTGAAATCATAAACTTGCAGAAAAATCTAGATAATATTGAATTCACAGTGACAAGTTATATGGTTGAATAAAAATTGTTCTTGAACCAGTAATATTTTAAGAGATAGTTGAAATTAATTTCAAATGTTTTTTATGAGTGGTTTATATTGATTACCTTACCCCAATAAGCATCATAAACTGGTACGGTTCAAGAGTAAGATTTTGTGTAGCGGTAATAGTCTTTCCTCCCACAACATCCGTAATGGTTTTGCTTAAGCCTAATTGTCGCAGCCTGTTACCTGCTATGCTTTGTTCTTCATCGCTAAAGTTCGCTAGTATAAAAACACTGCTATCCTCGTAATGTCTGAAGTAAGCCAGGATGTGGTCGTTTCCTGTATCTGCAAACTCAGTATCCGAGCCAGAGAGTGCCTGTGTTCTTTCTCTTAACTGTAGAAGCTTTAATAATCCGTTGAATAACCTTCCTGTAACTGAATCAGGATCGGATCTTTCTTTAATTTTGTTCCAATCGAATTTTGTGCGATGTATCCATCTTGTATCACCAATTTTTTCAGGTGATTTTTCGTAATCGTAATCGTTGAGTATCCCAACTCCGTCACCAATATAAATTAGCGGAATTCCTCCAATTGTTAAAATTATCCCGTGTAATAAATGGATTCTCCGAATCGCCAATTCAATTTTCTTCTTATCTTTTTCTTCCATAGCCTGTTCTAATCCTGCCAGCGAGGCTGTAGTGCCGGAAACCCTGCCTTCTTTTGTATTTGGATCTTCCTGGAATGGTAAACCTTTTGCAAAGCTACCCGGATATCTTCCTGTGTAAAATTTTGAAAGAAAGACTCTGTGTGCAGACGGATTAATATTGAGCTCTTCAGCATCATCATTTGAAAATGTCCAGCCGATATCATCGTGGCTGCGGATATAGTTTACCCACATACAATTAGTAGGGATAGTAAATCTTTTGTCAAGTGCAGATTGAAGAAG
Organism: Ignavibacteria bacterium; assembly: GCA_029863735.1. The sequence goes on along the minus strand of JAOTUT010000355.1, from coordinate 1,496 downwards.
ATTGATTTTTTTTGTTGCAAGGGATTCCCACAAAAGAGCCATCATTTGAGGATTATATGAGAGCTGACATTCATCTTCACTGATATATTTATTTACTTCATCGGGATGCACGATTGCTTCAGATTTAAATAAGAAAGATGGTGCCGCAATTTTTACTACTACATTAAATGCCTGAATTATTAAATGTGCTTCGGGAAGATTTTCACAACTGGTACCTAATTTTTTCCAGATAAAGGCAACTGCATCGAGTCGTAAAATTTCAACTCCCTGGTTTGCAAGGAACAACATCTCGTCAGCCATTTTATTGAACACAACCGGGTTTTCATAGTTCAAATCCCATTGGTAATTGTGGAAGGTTGTCCAAACCCATTTTTTAATTCTGCTTCTATAAGTAAAACAGCCGGGATGATCATCCTGGAATACAGGTCGGATTGTTTTTTCAAATTCATCAGGAATTTTTCTATCGGGAAACATCCTGTAATAATTCTGAAACTCTTCATCGCCTGCATTCGCTCGCTTTGCCCATTCGTGGTCATCGGCAGTATGGTTAAAAATAAAATCTAGAACCAGGCTTATTCCGTGATTGCGCATTTCTTCTGCAAGTTTTTTCAAATCATCTATTGTTCCTAGTTCCGGATTAACTTCACGATAACTGCTAACTGCATATCCTCCGTCATTATCTCCTTCAGGCGATTTAAAGATTGGCATTAAATGAAGGTAGGATGCTCCAAGTTCTTTTAAATATGGAATTTTCTCTTTCAATCCTTTTAAATCATCTGCGAAAAGATCAACATAACAAACTGCACCTAACATTCGGTTCGATTGATACCACTTTGGATCATTCGCACGAATTGCATCAAGCGCTTTTAATTCTGCTGGTCTTTCAATCCATGCTTTAGTTGCTGTATCAAGGATATCAGCAAGATGATAAAAGAAATCATACTCTTTTCCATAAAGCTGATGAAGTAATCCAAATAGTCGAGGAAAATTGTGTGTAAGTCTTCCAATATAGCCCTGCCACTCACCTTCCTCAACTTTATCTGCATACCTCTCATTTAATAGCGGCATTAGTCTTTGTAAAGAAGAAGTTGCTTGTTTTTGATTCCAGTTAATATCTTGCATAATTAAAAGGGATTATTGAATTCAGAGGAATTAAAATAAAAATTAATAATATGAGATTTAAGCTTAAAATCTCTTTAAAATAAAAATAAAATAAACTGAAAATTACTTTGGATTATCATATTCCGGATCGAATCCAATTAAACGTTAGATTTGTCTGGAATGACAATAGAAATAAATAGGGATTACTTAATTATTTTCTTTTCTCTCAAAACAGTTTCAATAGTATTTTGACCGATTTCCTGTAAATCATACTTAACGCGAGTGTAAGGTTTATTGATCTTTATGTATCTGCTTAGGTCTATCGGCGTTCCAATCACAACAGAATCACAATCGGTTCTATTTATTGTATTCTCAAGGTCTTTCATCTGTGCTTT
>JAOTUT010000022.1 GCA_029863735.1 Ignavibacteria bacterium | reverse complement strand
ATGCATCATTTCATGTTTAACCAATGGCACATAATTCTCAGGTGCTGTTTGTCCCCATTCAGTTCTGACCGGATGATCTGGTGAAAATATTATATATCCACCATAATATGCCTGTCCTCCCCAGCTCATTGGATTATAATTTTTATAGGCATAAATATGGATCTTATTATTTCGATCTGGTGGGAATTGTAATACTGAAAGGTCGGTAAGACCCAGTCTTACCGTAATTGTTACGAATACATCTTCACAAATCTGCAATAAATATTGCCTGGCTTCCAAGCTTGCTGCATCACTGTATATAACAAAGTTTTCGCCTTCCAGCGGGTTACCATCATGCGGCCATGGTGTGAACCCCGTTTCATACCAGGATCCGCTATCGATCATATGCTTTTCAGGTTCCGTAGGGGAATCCGAACAACCCGGGCTAATTAAATAAATCAACCCGCAAAGTACAACGATAGTTTTTCTTATATGATTTTTCATTTGTGCCTCCTAACTAGATAGTTGTTAATTCAATTGAATTTGTAATTCGTTAAAAAAGGTATCAGAAACAATCATTGGTTCAATAAAATCTTTAAAAGAATAAATTCCAATCAATTTTTGACAGCGGGTACATAGCAAAGCATATCTGATTCCGATAATGGAATCCATTTTACAAATCCATACATGATCAACTTCTTTTTTACAATGCTCACAATAAATTCTTACTTTTTCTTTTCGTAATATCTTTTCCATCATATAACTCCCGTAGTTTATTTGCTCACATCAAAACATGAATCCGATTCCAAAGGAAAATTCCGGACCGCTATAATTTTTCCTGCTGCCGATTTCTTCTGAGAAATCAGAAAAGAGATTATATCCAATATCTGCATGTAATTTTATCAAGCTTCCTAAAATGAAATCGGAACCTACTCCTGCATAAACACCGATCGCCGATTCAGTATGCTCTTTCACCGATAGTATTTCTACTGAAGATTCTGTTCCAATTAGTAATCCCATTGATCCAGAAACATAAGGTCTAAAAAAATTATTTTGCGGTGGTTGAGCAAAATAATATTTCATTCCCATCATAACAGGTACAACAGTACTTGTATGCTCGTGGAAAGCCCAGGCTTCAACTTTAGCTGCCATTGCACCGATGCTTACATTAAAAGCAAAGTTCTGATCCAGGTAGAAATTATACATTACTTTTCCTGAAACTCCTCCTGTCCCGATTTTAACACCCGGCACTCTTACGGAAGTTCCAGATTTAGAGTTGTTCCAATATGATATTCCCAAATCAATACTATGCTTTGGGTAATCGTAATTATTATTTATGGGACTAATTTCGCCTGGTACGGAATTATTAGTCTGAGTAAACCCTATTGTGCTGAACAATACAATTAAAAAACAAATGGTTTTCATTTTATTTTCCTCTCTTTTTTTCTTATTTCTTTTGCTAAATAAATGTTTATTAGTCGTAACAGAATCCCTGTACGTAATAAACAGGGATTCTGTATCATTATTATTAATGTCTTCGCAGGTTATATTAAAATCCCGAAACATCGATATTTCCATTAGTGGTTCTTAAAGTAATCATTCCCTGCCCGTCTCCTAATCTTCCCTGGAGAGATTTGCTAGTCGCAACTCTGTTATGAAGAGTTAGATTTTGAAGTGAGATACTACCGTTTACAAGACTTGCAAAAAATTCTGCTGAAGTATTTTGTAGAATTTCAAGCACAATACTTCCATTAATATTATCAACAACAATATTTAGATGAGAAGGAACAGTAATAGTATAGTTTACCTGATAGCTTCTGCCATCTGAAAATTGTGGCTGCAATGTTTTTACCAGTAATTCATTGGTTAATTCATCTATTTCTATAGTTACATTCTTTAGATGAGAATTTGCATCCTGGTAAGTATCTGCGCCAACCACTTTTTCTCCGGATATTGTAACCTGGTTGGTTCCGGAAACAGACTGAACATCAACTGAACCGTTAATGCCGTCGACTTTCAAAGTATTTTGACTGGTTAAGTCAACATTATACGAAAAGGATTCCCGTGCTTTGAATTTAGTATCGTTGATAAAACCAGGATCTATTGGATTTACTTCCGGGTTTATAACTACATCTGCACAGCCAAAAGTTAATAGCAGTGCAAATAATACTACAAGTGTCAATACAAATGTGTTTTTTGTGGTTCTCATTTTTTCACCTCTTTATTTTATGTTAGATATATTGTTTGTTGATGAAATCTCAAGTAATGTTTTAATTTTCTCATCTAATAAACTATAAGACACCGTCCCAATGAGCTGATCTATAATGTTACCTGCTCTGAAGAAGAGTAAAATTGGGAGTTTATCTAATCCATATTTTTTTGTTATCTCTTCAGCCGCATCAATATCTACCATTAAGAATTTTATTTTACTCTTATAGTGATTTGCCATATTCTCTAAAATTGGAGCCATAATTTTGCAGGTACCGCACCAGTCTGCTTCAATTATAACCAGAGCCGGATCTTCATTTGTCTTTAAGAATATTTCGAAGTCTGATTTGCTTTCAATTATGTTGTTTAATTTATTGTTCATTTTCAATTCCTAATTAAAAATTCCCTTGATGATTTTTAATCCATGAGCCAATTGATGTACCAATCAAAAATGAATCGTTTCATTAGCGAGTTAACTGTATGTTTTTCAAGAGCTTAGAGGGAGGTTGCTAAATGATGTTTAGTTGGAATGATTAAATGAGGATTTATGAAATATCATTAGTTTATGATATATCATAAATTATTTGGGCTTTTGAATCCCTAGTTTCTTCATCTTTGAGACTAAAGTCTGTGCATTAATATCCATCATTTTTGCTGCTCCATTATCACCACTAACTTTCCAGTCTGTCATTTCAAGAATTTCTAGTATATACCGTCTTTCCATCTCTTCTAATGGTAGTATTTGAGAACTACTTTTATTGAATTCACCTTTTGCAAGCCACTCTCCTAAGATAAGTTTATTTCCTGTACTTGTTATCACGGCTCTTTCAATAATGTTTTCAAGTTCTCTAATATTTCCTGGCCAAGAATAGCGACACAATTTCTCCATTACATCCTGAGTAATTATCTCTACTTTTTTCCCAGCTTTAGTACTGTACTTCTTTAAAAAATGTTTTACTAATATAGGAATATCTTCTTTTCGTTCTCTTAGTGGTGGAATTTTAATTGGGAATACATTTATCCTATAAAATAAATCTTCTCTGAAAGATCCTTCTGAAATTTCTTTTTCAAGATTTCTATTAGTTGCCACAATAATTCGAACATCTACCTTAATTGTTTTGGGATCACCTAAACGTTCAAATTCGCCTTCCTGCAATACACGCAGAAGCTTAGTTTGTAATCCTGTGGGAAGTTCTCCGATTTCATCCAGAAAAATCGTTCCGCTATTTGCTAATTCAAATCGTCCTATCTTTCTCGAAGTTGCACCTGTGAATGCCCCTTTTTCGTGCCCAAACAATTCGCTTTCAATCAGGTTTTCAGGAAGAGTTGCACAATTAACTTTTACAAGCGGTCTATCTGATCTGTTGCTGATACTATGAATTGCGCGCGCCAGCAGTTCTTTACCGGTTCCCGTCTCCCCCAGGATAAGAACAGTAGCATCTGTTGAAGCAACTTGCTCAACACTGCGAAGCACTGTATTAAATTTTTCGCTGGTACTAATTATATTTTCAAAATTGTGTTCTACTTTTAATTCACTTTGCAGATAAATATTTTCTTCCTGCAGTCGATTTTTCAATATCTCGACTTCATTCAACACACCTTGTAATTTTTTAGCGGCCTCAGTTCTTTCAACAACCTGCTCCTCGAGCAACTTTCTTTTTCCATTAAGCTGACTGATCCTAATTTTATATCCGGTAAACACGAGAGAAATTGCCACTAATGCTATCAAAGCTTTGAACCAAGCGGTTTGCCAGAAAGGTGGAATAATAATTATTCTGAGAGATGCTGGATTTTCACTCCATACTCCGTCACTACTTGCTGCCTTTACGAGAAAAGTATATTCACCGGGTTCCAGGTTGGTGTAATTTGCAAAACGATGTGTCCCAGCATTTCGCCAATTCTTATCATAGTTCTCTAATTTGTACTCGTAAGTAGTAGCTTCAGGTCTGCTGTAATGTAATCCTACATATTCTAATGTTAAATCATTTTGATCATACGATAGTTCGATCTCTTTTGTGATGTTGATGTTTGTTTTCAATGGTGAGTCGCTGCCGATGGGTAGAGAAGTATCAAACAATTTTATATCTGATAAAACAACTTTAGGAGGGTATGGATTATTTATAAGCTTGTTTGGATTGAATCTATTAAAACCATTAGTACCGCCAAAGTACATATCCCCATTTTTTCCGATAGTTGCAGCACGGTTATTATAGAATCCTGATTGAAGTCCCTCAGACACTGAAAAATTCCGGAATGATTTTTTTTCATAATTGAATTTTGATATTCCTACATCAGTACTAATCCAAAGGTTTCCGAAATCATCTTCCAGAATTCCCTTAATTGAGTTATGAGGAAGACCATCTTCTACTGTGAAGACTTCTCTGTCACCGGTTTTTCTATCAAACAGACTTAGTCCTCCGTTATAAGTCCCAACCCAAAATCTTCCTTTTTTGTCCTCGTGCATAAATAGTATAATATCAAAGCCGCTCTTTCTATCATAAAAGTGTTGAAATGTTCCGGATTCCGGAATGAGCCTATCCAAACCGCCAAGGTCTGTTCCTATCCATAGATCTCCGAAAGAATCTAAATATAGGTTATTTAATCTATTTCGGCTTAGACTAGTGCTATCGTTTGGATTGTGCAAGTATCTTGCAAAAGAGAAATCATCACCAGTGATAGAGTTTAACCTGAGCTTTATCAATCCACCACTCCAGGTTGCAATCCATAGATTCCTTGAGGAATCTTCCACGATTGACATTATCCCACCATTAATAATATTGCTATTATTCTCACGTTCAATGTAGTATCGTTCAAATTTATTCGTAGCTCTATTAAATCTATTCAGTCCGTTATCCGTTCCGATCCAAAGATAATTTTGGCTATCTTCGAAAATATAGCCAACTGAATTATCGCTTATACTTGAATTGTCTCTGGGATCGAATAAGTAGGTTGTAAAGGCTCCGTTTCTTGGATCAAATCTATTCAGACCACCACCTCTAGTTCCAATCCATAATATACCTTCGGAATCAGAGAACAAGCACCAAACCCAATTATTTGAAAGGCTATTTGAATTGCCCGGAATGTTTTTATAATGTTTAAATTTATTACTGAAGACATCTATTTTATTTAGTCCCGAAAGCCAGCAACCAACCCATAGAACACCTGTTTTATCCTCGTTCATCGAAACGACATAATCGCTGCTAATACTTTGGGGATCATTAGGATCTGAACGAAAGCGAATGAAACTATCTGAAAGTGGATCAAACAAATTAAGACCACCCCAGCGAGATCCAGCCCAAATCCTACCTTTTTTATCTTCAAAAACAACCACAATATTATTATGGCTGAGACTGTTCGGAATACCTGGTTCGTTCACATAATTTTTCCAGATGTCTTGCTTATGGTTATATTTTGACATCCCTCCTGTTGTTGCTATCCAAAGATTACCGGATTGGTCCTCAATTATTTCTTGTATTGAGTTATATATTAAGCTGTTTGGATTACCAGCTTCATTAAAATACCTGACCGATTTTCCTGTTTCCCGGTCAAATTTATTAAGCCCATCTGAAGTACCAACCCATAAATTGCCGTCACTGTCTTCTGTTATAATGTGAACGGTATTACTGCTTAAACTGTTAACTTTATCAGGTTCATTTCGATAATTTGTAAAGGCTTCTGTATCTCTATCAAACTTCTCCAACCCATTTCTGACAACACTTATCCAGAGAGTGCCTGCCTTATCTTCATACAAGTGATAGGTATAGTTACTAATTATACTGTTTGGATCATTATCGTCATGCGTGTAATGCTTAAACGATTCCGCTTTGCGATCAAATTTTATTAATCCTTCTTCCCTGGATGATATCCAAAGATCTCCTAGATGATCCTCAATAACCCAGATAGGATTCCGTGTATTTATACTGTTCGCATTTTTTGGGTCAGGTAAATATGTTTTAAAATTATAACCATCATACTTTACCAATCCATTTTGTGTTGTAAACCAGAGAAAACCTAAATGGTCCTGAGTGATACATTTTATATGATTATGTGGTAAGCCGTCTAAAACTGTAAAGTGTTCAAAGCGAATGTTTTCTGTTTGTGAAAAAACATTAGCTTGGAGAAGCAGAAAAAAAATAATTAGAATAAGCCGGCTTCTATAGAATATATATAGCATTTAGGATAATTCTTATTATTATGAATTAAACTTCATAATTATTTAAGATAGTTGCAAGAAAATAATCTAAGATGCAGAAAAACTTACTATAATTTAGGATAGGTTCTCTTGAACTAAAGATACTTGGAACAGATCTCATAAAAAAGCCGGTCTCTTAACCGGCTTTGCTCTTTAAATTTAGGAAATCACTAATCACTAGCAATTTCTTCAGATACTTTTTTAGTTTTTTTTCTCCTCATAAAGTAAAAAGCTCCACCGCCAATTATTACTACTACGATAGCCAGATAAATCCACCAGTAGGAAGGATAAAGTGCGTTCTTCCATTCGGCAATTTTACTTTCCATCTTGTTCTTGTTTCCATCAGTGAGCATTTTATTTTCAATTAAGTAATACATCCAAACGGGTTGAATAATAGCAAACCAGGTGCCGTTAGCAAACTGCGAATAAACTATTTTAGATTCTTCTTCATTTTTCACACCGAGATTTTTGAGTTCATCACCAATAAACATTAGGACTGAATTCGTAAACTCTTCACCATTAGTGAAGCTTCTCAACTCAATACCGTTAAGTGAAAAATCTTCATTGATAGAATCCCAGGCTTCACTTGCAACGGCAGTGTACCATTCATTAAATAATTCATCTATCTGTTTCAACTCTTCGGCTTTCATTCCGTCTTCTGAATAAACTTCAACAAGCTTAACACCAACTTTCTTCCATTTATTCGAAAAATCTTCCTGTTGTTCTCGTATTGCAATAAGATCATACGGTTTCAGAGATGTTACTTGCATAAACCTGATGTTATCTTTGATTGTCGTTTTAACGTTGGCAATTACATTTTGCTCTTGTTCTTCTTTAGCCACCATATTTTTGTCTTCTGAAGTAAGGACGTCTTTCTCTCTCATAGTCGGAGGCATCAGACTGTCAATCATACTCAAGACCAGCTCATCTCTTTTCCTTATAGAAGCACGAAGTTGTGCAACAAGGTTTTTCAATTTATTTATTGTCTTGGCATCTTTATCTTTTTGTGTTTCAAGATTACGGACCTGAGTAAGCAATTCATTATTTCTTTGATTCAGAAATACAACCTGTTCTTCCAGTGTACTGACTTCTGTTTGAAGAACATCAATTGTTGTAAAATCACCCTGTCGCATTAAATAATCTTTATTCAGCTTATTAATTGAACTTTGATAATTATCCGAATACAGACTCTTGTCCAAAAGTTCCTTGTGCGGGGCATAGTTCTCCTTTAATAAACTAATTTTTGAGGGAACATCTTTCAGATCAACAAGGGAGGTTGCATTTTTAATAGTGTTTTCTATTGTAGTGAATTCAGCTTTAAAGTTTTCGACTATTTCCAAATCTGATTGAGCAATAATTGAATTAATAAATCCCAAAACAAGAAATAGTGATAAAATTATTTTTAGAGTTGAGTTCTTCATTTTGAACCTCCTTCAATGCTCTCGCTGGTAAGATTTATTTTATAATCTCCATCTAACAGTTCAATGTAAGGTGTCCTCTGGTTGAATGCTGGTTCATTAAGACCAAATTCGGAAATAAATATTTTTTTCTCAAGAACCAGTGTTCCCTCACATGCTTTGAATACGTAAACGTTTTTGAACTTCTTTCCGGTAACAAAATAATTACCCAAGTTGTTTCTTATCAACCTGATTTCTTTCCCTTTATAAGCAAGTGAGTCCTGGAATTCCTCGTAAAACAGTCCTGTTGTATTGAACTCTATTGAATATCTGTCTTCAGCTATGTTTCCTTCATTATCAACAGCAAGGACGGATTCAATCGGCCAGGAAAAATTTGCTGGTTGCAATGTTAGTGCCGAGCAAGCAGTAAAAAAAGACATAATAATTAAAGAAAAAACTAATAATTGTTTCATATATTCTCCTGAAAAAATTTTATGTAAGTAAACTTAAGAAAAAAATAATTATGTTGATTCTTGACTAATAAAATTGAATTAACTATTAATTTTTACCTGAAAAGAGCGATGCAATTTCTGATTTGAGTGCAGAAAATATTAATGCCAAAATAATTTGATTTCCGAAAAGAAATCGTTATATATATAAATATGGTTGTTTGCGTACTAAATAATTATCAAATAAACGTTTATTTTATTTTTTTAGCTAAAGATTTTAGAGTCATCCTAAAAAAGATTTAAAAGGAATATTTATGGCAAAAGAAAAAACCAAGAAACCTCTTCAAATGGTTGTTCGTCCGCTTGAAATAGAAGATTATGATCAGCTTGTAGAACTGCAGTTAAAATGTTTTCCTGGAATGAAAACGTGGTCAAAAGAGCAAATAGAAAGTCAGCTAAAACGCTTTCAGCAAGGACAAATTTGTGTTGAATATAAAGGTAAGTTGATTGGTTCTTCCAGTTCACTCATAATAGAAATTGACGAATATGCCGATTCCACCTCCTGGAGTGATATTTCAGATAGAGGAATGATAACAAACCATGATGAAGAAGGTGACACTCTCTACGGAATTGAAATTATGGTTGACCCCGAATATAGAAGTATGAAAATTGGAAGACGTTTATACGAAGCAAGAAAAGAGTTAGCAAAAAATTTAAATCTTAAACGTATAATTATCGGAGGAAGAGTTCCTAACTACGGCAGACACGCTGATAAATTTACAGTTCACCAGTATGTTGAAAAAGTAATGAGCAAAAAATTATACGACCCGGTATTGACTTTTCAGATTGCAAATGGGTTTGTACTTAAAAGAATAATAACTGATTACCTGAAATCAGACGATGAGTCTAAGGGTTACGCTATACTTTTAGAATGGGTAAACCTTTACTATTCCCCAAAACCTGCCGAAAGAGTTGTTTCATCTCACCCGGTACGCATTTGCACGATTCAATACCAGATGAGACCGATAAAATCTTTTGATGATTTTGCACATCAGACGGAATTCTTTGTTGATGTTGCTTCCGGCTATAAATCTGATTTCGCCATATTCCCAGAGATTTTTACTCTGCAGCTTCTTTCCTTTATTCCTCAGGGAAGACCAGGTGTAACTGTAAGAAAGCTATCTACATTTACAAAGGACTACATCGATCATTTTCAACATCTTGCTCTCAAATATGCTGTTAACATAGTTGCTGGCTCGCATTACACCGAAGAGGAGGGTGACCTTTATAACATATCTTATCTTTTTAAAAGGGATGGGGATTTTGAAAAACAATACAAAATTCATATAACTCCGAACGAACAAAGATGGTGGGGCACAAAAGCCGGTAATGAACTTAAAGTATTTTCAACAGACAGGGGGAAGATATCAATTCAGATTTGTTATGACGTTGAATTTCCTGAGTTAGCAAGAATTTCAACTGAACGAGGCGCAAGTATAATTTTCGTACCATTCTGTACGGATGAAAGGCATGGTTATCTAAGAGTAAGGTATTGTTCACAAGCAAGAGCAATCGAGAATCAGGTTTTTGTAGTTTCATCAGGCAGCGTTGGTAATATACCCTTCATTGAAAATATGGATATCAATTATGCTCAATCAGGAATTTTCACTCCTTCGGATTTTCCATTTTCAAGAGACGGAATTTCTGGTGAATGTCAGCCAAACATCGAGACGGTTGTTGTGGCAGATGTGGATTTGGAGCTTCTGAGAAGGACAAAACAAAATGGTACGGTACGAAACTGGCTTGACAGGCGAACTGATTTATATAAAGTAGTAAGCCTTGAGGACATGAAGGATAAATAAAAAGCCGCAACCCTGTGCGGCTAAGAAAAAATTTATTTTAGAATTATTATCGTCTTCCACCGCCACCACGACCACCACCGCCACCTTTTCTGTCACGTGGAGGACGAGCTTCGTTAACCACAATCTTTTTCCCTTTAAGCTCAAACGTGTTCAGCGTTTCGATTGCTTTCATCGCTTCTGCCTGTGCAGGCATTTCTACAAAACCAAACCCCCTAGTCTCCTGGGTAAACATATCACGAATAACTTTTGCACTGTTCACTTTACCATGCTGAGAGAACAGTTCAGTTAAATCCTCATCCTTAACTTCAGAGGATAAATTACCCACGTAAATGTTCATTGTAAACTCCTTAAAAAAATAAATAAAATTTCAGGACATGCTTATTAAACTGCCTGATTCCTGGCTTGTTAAAAAAGATAAAGCAGGAATCAATTGAAAGTGCTGTATCTTAATTTTAGGCCTAGGCTCAAAATTAGAATAAATAATGAGCTTTTACAAATCTAATTTTATAGCAATAATAAATGATTCAAATTATTATTTCGAAGTGTATTTTATAATCAACCTAATTCCGGGGCGATTAGTTATATACTGCCAAATCCACTCAGACATTACGCGGAATCGGTTGCGAAAACTGATTAAGAACAAAATGTGCACAAAAGACCAGACTAACCACGCAATGAATCCAGTGAATTTTAAACCTTTTATCACAGCAACTGCTTTGCCTTTTCCAATAGTAGCCATCGTTCCCCTATCGTGATATATAAATTTTCTGCGGGATTTACTCTCTAATCCATTAGTAATAATTTTTGAAATGTATCTTCCCTGCTGCATTGCAACTGGTGCTATAGCGGGGAGCAGTTCACCTTTTTCATTTTTCACAGCTGCTGCATCGCCAATTACAAATATTTCCGGATGACCTTTGATACTCAGATCATCATTTACAATCGCCCAACCCAATCTGTCAGATTCAATTCCTGTTTTTCTTATTAATGATGAAGCTTGGTTACCTGCGGCCCACAAAATATTTTTAGTTTCAATAAATGTACTGCCAACTTTAACTCCACTTTCATTTATTTCTGTTACTTTTTCATTCAGCATCACTTCCACACCAAGTTTCTTTAAATCTTTAAGAGCTCTCTTTGAAAGTTTTTCCGGGTATGATGAAAGTATATTAGGCAGTGCTTCAACCATATAAACTTTTGTCATCGAAGCATCAATATTTCTGAAGTCGGGTATAAGATTTTTATTTACAATTTCGGCTATTGCACCGGCAAGCTCAACTCCTGTAGGACCACCACCAATGACTACAAAGTTTAAATGTTTTTGCCTCTGCACCGGATCAATTTCCTTCTCGGCAGCTTCCAATGAAAGTAAAATTGTTTCTCTGATTTTCAACGCATCATTCAAAGTCTTTAATCCGGGGGCGTATTTTTCCCACTCGTCTTTACCGAAATAAGAATGTCTTGAACCTGTTGCAATAATCAGATAGTCATACTCAATTTCAGATCCGTTAAAGAAAACTCTCCTTCGTTCTTTATCAATCGAAGTTACCTCACCAAGCAGAACATCAACATTTTTATTCTCACTAAAAACAGACCTTATTGGGATTGCTATATCCGCAGGGGAGAGCGCAGCAGTAGCTACCTGGTAAAGTAATGGCTGGAACAAATGATGGTTAGTTCTATCTATTATAGTTATTTGAAAATCCTGTTTAGCTAGTTCTGTAGCTGCAGATAGTCCACCAAATCCACCACCGATAATAATTATTTTTTTCATAATATAATTAAGAATTTTTTCTATCAAAATTTATATAATGAATTAATAGAATTCTTTGATTATCATCACAAAAAAAGCCGTCATCACAGACGGCTCAAATTCAATTATTAAATTTTCAGTCACTTGGAATAAATATACTTCAACAATTCAGACCTTACTGCTTCATTCATAAATTTTCCATTAAAGCTTGAAGTAATTGTAGTCTTATGGTTAAACTTCATCGTCTTCTTCTTCTAATTCAAAGAAAAAATTAAAGTCTTCCGGCTTGATCCTATGCTCCTTGAGATTTTTTTGTAACTCTTTCATCTGCTCTTTGAATTCTTCATCATTGAATTTGAATTTATAAATTTTTGATTTATTCTCTTCAAGCTCCTTTTTTAGCTCCTCCATTTCCTTTTTGAATTCTTCGCT